>ONRO01000054.1 GCA_900320235.1 uncultured Eubacteriales bacterium | reverse complement strand
AGCAGTTCAGGCTCAAAAAAGCCGGGCGGTGCCGGAGTAAATCTTTTAAGGTTATCAAAGACGTGAATCAAGGGTGCAGCGTCACGCAACCGTCACGCTGCCGTCACGCTGCCGTCATGCCGGCGGCACACCGTCCAGTATAAGTTGATAAATAGTATTCGATATGATAGAATAGTAAACAGACATGAAAAAAGTCAAATTTATACATACTTTTCCTGATTAAATATCAGGACTGAATAATTAAATGCTTTTTTAAAAAAATAAAAAAATTTTATAAAATCATGCCCCTGAAACAGGATTTCGGTTGTTATTAATAATGAAAGTACTTGAGAGGGTCGGAAACAGTCCCTGATGATTCATCAAAAAACTTGCAAAGTCAGAAAAGTCTGCAAAAAAGTGAAACGGCGGTGAAAAGAATGGAAATTGAAAAACTTGCGAAAAAACTGATAAAAGGTGATGAAAGCGCCTTTGAAGCAATAATCGATCGTTTTACACCGCTGGTGTCAACTATCGTATTTAATCTGGCAAATGGTTCTCTGAATACAACAGATATGGAAGAGATTATTTCTGATACATTCATTTCTCTCTGGTATAACCGTGAGAAGGTTCAGCCTGAAAAGCTGAAGGGGTATATCTGCTGTATAGCAAAGAACAAAGCAAAGAATAAACTGAAAGCTGTATTCCGTCACCAGGTAACAAATATTGAAGAGATGGATTTTGAGGATGGTCTTGTAGTATCTGATGAGATAGAAAACAAGGTAATAACAGAGGTGCTGAAGGAAGCACTTGATATTATAGGAGAACCAGACAAAGAGATACTTATCAGGCATTATTACTACTACCAGTCATCTACTGAAATATCAGAGAGAATGGGAATGAAAAGCGAAACAGTTAAATCAAGAATAAAGAGAGCCAGAGGAAAGCTTAAAGCGATTCTGACAGAAAGAGGGTATTCAAGATGAAAAAAGCATTTATATTTGACAAAAGTGAAGACGATATTCTGAATATCGATGAAAGCACAGTAAATAAAGAAACAGGCATAGATGCAGCAAGAATCAAATCAACAGTTATGAAAGAGATAAAAGGCGGAAAGAAGACCAGGAAAACTTCAGCAAGGAAGATATTTTCAATAATCGGAATTGCTGCAGCGATCACAGCAGTATTAACAGTTACAGCTCAGGCAGCAACCGGAGTATTCAATCCGGCATTCGGTGAGTTTTTTGCGGGACAGCCTGCAAACGGAGTATTTCCCGGAGCAGATTTATCAGTAAAAAGCGATACACTTGACATAGAATTTGTCGGAGTTACAGGCGATGAAACAGAGATGTATTCAATCTATAATATTACAAAGAAGGACGGAAGTAATTTTGTAGATACGACTGACAATTATTGTTTCCTTGGAACAAATGCAAATATGGAGGTATCCGAGAGTGCATTTAAAAAGCTTAAGTTGCTTATGAACAATTCAAGAGGAATGGGCGACGGTGTAAGCTATGATTTCGTTGACAATAAAACGATCCGGGCAATGGCAGTATTTACAGATACCGCTGGCTGCATAAAAGGCGAAAGACTCACAGTCAATGACACAGAAACAAGCTTCTATCACATAGATGAGGTACTTTACAGTGATAAATCAGGTACGTTCCTCGGCTGCACGGATTATATGGAGAAAAACGATGCTCTGATCAAGCAGAAGGAAGCTACATTCAAGGATAATCAGTTTATAACACCTATCCTTGGAGATGACGGTGTTTCCAGACTTGCTGTCACAACAGTAACAACAATCCCGTTTGAATATGAGATGGGTGTAAAGCTTAACTATAAGACAACAGAAAAGAATTTCGAGGAATCAGTTGGTAAAAAGTTCAATGCACTGAAATCAGACTGGACAATAAAGGAAATAAAGGCAGGTTCATTCAGTATTTCAATAAGCGCTGAAACAGATCATAATAACATGTATGATGGATTTGACGTGAACGATATGGATAACTGGAGTCCTGAAAAGCTTCACGAATACCTTAACATTGATTCAGAAATAAGCGTAGAGATCACACTGAAGGATGGTACAAAGGTTAAAGCTAAGGGTATGTCACAAAGCAGGACGGAAGAAAATGGAAAGAGTGATTCAATCTGGAATCTGTCGTATTATATTGGTGAAGATTCCTCTGAATCGTATGCTCTTGATGCAAACGAAATAGTATCGATCAGATACAACGATACAGAGCTTATCGGATAATAAACAGAACCTAAGATTGTTTCTGAAAGAAAGCAGCGGCTTGCGTGGGAATATGTACCACGTTAAGCCGCTGTAATAGTTTACAGGTTGACCGTACCTGATTATCTT
>ONRO01000050.1 GCA_900320235.1 uncultured Eubacteriales bacterium | reverse complement strand
GCCCTCCTTCATACAGTCATCACAGTCTATAAAAGAAACAAATTCTCCTCTGGCTGCTAAAAGACCGGCATTTCTGGCCGCAGAAGCACCCTTGTGTTCATTTTTTATGATTGTCAGGTTTTTGTGTGCATTCCTGTTGGATTCAAGAATAGAACATGTGGCATCCTTTGAGCCGTCGTCAACTAAAACAAGCTCACAGTTTGAAGGAAGCTGGCTCAGTATGGAAAATAGGCACTCATCAATGTAGTTTTCACAGTTATAGGTTGGAATAACAATGGATAGTAATAGATTATTCATACTTTTATTTTAAATATTAAAACTTCCCACACCAAAAGGTGTGATTAAAGTCGATATATTTCCCTCCCAAATACTTCTAAAGCAAGTAAATACGCTATTCTCGCGTCAGTAAGCAGATAGTCTCGACGTGGCACGATACTGCGATTTGAATGTTGATGTTCGAGATAACATATCTACTCTACAACTGGTTATTATTTTACTCTATTTTAAATCAGTTTTTTGATACCATTCTAAAAACATTTCTATATATTCAGCCTTAGGTGTTATGACATTAATATGTATGTCGGGATTATTATCAACAAATTATTGAAGCGCTGATTCAAGGTTTGCAGAAGATAATAAGTAATCATTAATAATATACTGTTTTTCATATCCAGGTCTGCTGAGAATAATTGCCGTTACTACACCCGTCCTGTCTTTTTCTGCATTACAAAAATACATAACATTTTAATCAGCATTCAGAATTGTTTTTACTATGTTATCCATTGTATCGTCGACTATATTTATATATGAAAATATAACTTCATCTTGGGAAGCAGGCACAGCATTTCCAACTTTAACAGGCATTGAAAAATAATTAAAAGCGCCATCGTTTCTTAAAGGACAAGGTTTTTGATACTGTTCTGTTTCTTCCCTCAAATCAACAATAGTAATGATGTTATTATCTATCATCCATTGTCGTTCTTTTTCCGTCAGGTAAGTCGGAACATCACTTCTAATAAATCGTAAGTTACCGTGTATAATAGTTCTTGAATTTTTGTGTATTCAAATAAGCTCACTTAATCGCCCATAAATTCAATATATTACATTATACCACACCCACACCGCCCACGTCTATCTTTTTTTATATTTAAAAAATGAAAAAGCCCGCACGAGGTGAACTGGTTTTTCTTTATTTCTTTTATCAAAAGTTTAATAAACTCTATATGTTTTTGTTTACAATTCACATCGTCAAGACAGAACAAAAAAAGGGGCTGTCGCACAAGAAAAGCGACAGCCCTTTTTTGAGGGCAACCGATATGTAGTGATTATCTTTTCTCAGCTTGTGAAATAACAGTTTTGCTGTTTATAGGCTTATGGGGGAGAGTGGCAGGAGCATTGCTGCAAAACATGTCCTTGTGTCCTTTATTCATTCTCACACACTGCATACAATATACAGCACGCCCCATATTCAGGCAATCAGCACATGAATTTTGTATTTCCATTTATTCTCACCTCACAGCAATAAAAAGATGAATATACTTTAAGTTTGTTATTAATATGACACACTCAACAAAAAAGACCATTTTCTTTTGTGAAAACAGTCTATCAAATAAATATAATATTAACATTTCAAAAAAATGTATTGTATTATTGAAATGTTAAGTCTGTAAAAAAGTATCGAAGCCGGTTCGTTACTGCTAATAACTCCCTGCCTGAACATCAATCATGAGTTCGCACCTCACGAATGACATTTGATACAATGATAAGATCTATTATACCTTGCGTTGTAATAATAGTCAAGAGTCGATTCATGTTTTGATATGAATTCGACTATTTTTCTGACTTGACACTCATTATGTCTTTAAAAGAGAGCAATGTTGATGTACCTTGAAAACTGAATATAGTCCGTATGGATTAGTAGGAGAACAGCGTTGCTACTTATGTCTGCTGTACTGATAGCAAAAGTCTTGCCTGATGCGAGGATAAGAACAGTGTCGGTTTGAAAGTGACATTTCTGCATCACACGCGGAAATATACATCGACGGTAGAAAGGCTGTCAAAAACCCATACAAGTCGTAGGGTACGACTATAAACGATGTAATGCTTATAAAAATCTATACGATTTTCAAAGTATATCTAAGGCTGTCCCTCTGCTCCCCAGGGGAATTGACTTTAAATAATACCATAAGCTTTTATGATAATATTTAAAGGCAGAAAACTTATGCTTTCTGCCTTTTATAGTGGTCGAGGTGACAGGATTCGAACCTGCGGCCTCTACGTCCCGAACGTAGCGCTCCACCAAGCTGAGCTACACCTCGTCTTAAATT
>ONRO01000117.1 GCA_900320235.1 uncultured Eubacteriales bacterium | reverse complement strand
TTTAATATCTTTAATGCTCTTATTTCAAATAGAAAAACAGCACAGACTTGACATCTGTACTGTTTAAAATTATTCTACTGTTATTTTACATGTTGATTCCATGCCATTATAAGTTTTAACAGTAATATATGCAGTTCCTGCTTTCAATCCTTCAAATTCTCCAACCCAGTAATTTCTTGTCATTTTTACAATGCTGCTATCACTTGTGTAGTAGACTCTTGATTCTGCTGCTGTATTTTCAGGCAGTACAGATGTGAGCGTATGCTTTTCACCAACCTTAATTGTAATGGTTTCTTCTGATAATCTGACCTCAGAAGGCTCATCTTTTACTGTAACTGTGCATTGAGCGGTTTTTCCGTTTATTGTTTCTGCTGTTATAGTTGCTGTACCGGTATTAATTCCAAAAATCATGCCGGAAGATACTTCTACAACATCTGGATTACTGCTTGTCCATGTGATTACATTATACTCTGTATCAGAAGGTTCAATTGAAGGAATGAGATTTGCTATTTCTCCCTTGCCTAATGAGATATCATCTTTGTTAAGCTTAATGTCAGAAACAGCATCTGAGTAATCGATTGTATTATTCCCGGAATCATTCACTATAACCTTACATGTTGCCTCAAGTCCATTATATGTCCTGACTGTAACATATGCAACACCAGGATTAATACCAATAAACTCTCCGACCCAGTAATTTCTTGTTATTTTAATTATATTTCTGTCACTTGAACTGTATACTCTTGATTCTGAAGATGAATTATCCGGCAAAATAGATCTTAGTGAATACTTTTCGCCAAGATTTATTGTTACTGTATCATCGGAAAGTTTTACAGTATCAGGTGCATTTCTTACTGTAACAATACATTCAGCAGTTTTTCCGTTTATTGATTCTGCAGTTATTGTTGCAGTTCCGTTATTCACTCCTGAAATAAGTCCGTTTGACACATTAACAATACTGCTGTCACTGCTTGACCATGTAATTGTTTTGTTTTCTGAATCTGCGGGTTCAAAAACAGGAGTAAGATTTGCAACTTCCCCTTTTCCGATTGTAAACTCTGTTTTATTCAATTTAAGATCAGTAATTTCGTTTGAATTACTGATTTCTGAATTTTCAGATACTTCCGATTTTTCTGATTCAGCTCTACTTTCTGATGTGATTTCAGAAACAGTGCTTTCAGGAGAAACAGAATCATTATTTTTTCCTGAAAACAGAATCAACGTAAGGATAATTCCTGATACTACAATTATACATCCCAGAATGATCAAAACAGTACGGGATACTCTGTGTACAGGTTTCTTTGCTTTATCATTATCTGAATCATATGTTAATAAATGTGTTTGTGGAATAGATTCTGTAGATTCATATTGATGGTATAGACTGATACTTTCAGATTTTTGTTCTGGTTTTAAATGTTGCTGATCATTAATAGCAGAAATAGCAGAATTTTTATGATCAACATCTGTTCCTTCATTCTTTTTATCATTTATATACTTTGTTTTCAAAGCTTCAATTTCATCATTGTTTAATTTAAACATACTTGAAATCTGTCGTTTTTCAGACATAGCACTTTCCCTCACATTTTCATCTGATTATTATGAATTTTACCATTAATACTATTATTTGTCAAATATTACCCCTCTCTAAAACTGTTATGTCCGGATTATTTATTTCAATATTATTAAGGATCGTGATTCAGAAGTATTATAATAATAAAAAGTAATACCGGAGTCTGATTACCCGACTCCGGTCAAGGAGAAATTATGAAAAATGGTTATAATTGTATTTATTAACCAATACCGAAGAAATTATCACTGCCGTTGCCGCCATAGTAATATTCTCTGGACTTATTATTCTGTGAGTTATTTGATGAGCTGTCTGCAGTTTTTTCTCCAAGTGTAACTTCGATTGTCTGCTCTTTGCCGTCTCTTATTATTTTAACCTTAACTTTTGTACCAGCTTTCAACTTTGAAACAGCTGATGTAAGCTCAGAACCTTCTTTTATTTCTTTACCGTTAAATTCAACGATACAATCACCGACCTTGAGTCCGGCTTTATCAGCTGCACCGCCTTCTGTCACAGCTGAGATATAAACACCTTCTTTATCAACTCTGTACATGAACATTGAGTTCTGTCCGCTTATAGTAACAATATTTACACCAAGCGAACCTCTGCCTGTAACATAGCCCACTGTTTTAAGATCCTCGAGAATATCAACTATATCATTTGCAGGGATTGCAAAACCGAGTCCCTCAACAGATGTTCCTGAGCTTGTTGTGCTTGTCTTTGCTACTACAAGACCGATAAGATTACCGTTTGAATCAAACAGTCCACCGCCGGAGTTGCCGGGATTGATAGCAGCGTTTGTCTGGAGCAGGTTCATTGTTTTACCATCAATTTCTATTTCTCTGTCCAGAGCACTGATAATTCCGTCTGTGACTGTTCCTCCGAGTTTGCCAAGGGGATTACCTATTGCAATTGCAGTCTGACCAACATTAAGCTTTGAAGAATCACCGAAAGCTGCTGTTGTAAGACCTTTCTCTTCGATCTTGATAAGAGCAACATCAAGTGTTGCATCCTTTCCTATAAGCTTTGCTGTATATGTCTTGCTGTTTGTAAGACGAACTGTTATTGTAGATGCACCATCAATTACATGGTTATTTGTCAGAATATAACCATCCTCGGAGATTATTACACCACTTCCGGCTGCCTGTGAAACGTATTGACCATAGAAACTGTCATATTCGGTTGTTTCAGTAGTAATCTCAACTACTGCATCCTTTACTTTTGCTGCAACTTCCTGTGTTGTTGTAGGAGATGTACTTGTTTCATCGGCTTTTGTAATATTCAATGCGCCTGAATTATTTGAATCTGAGCTTTGCTCTGTCTTTGAGCTTTCAGATGCTTTTGAGGATTCAGATGAACTCTGAATAACACTGTTATTATTTGAAAAAAATGTTGAACCAAGTACTCCGCCACCGACTCCGACACATAACGCAAGAGCAAGTGTACCTGCAATAAGAGCAACGGTTTTACCGTTTCCGCTTTTCTTTGCTTTTCTGGGCTGGTTAACATCAGTATTATTCATAACATTATATGGTGTGTTGATATACTGCTGATTATAAGGGTAAGTCTGACCATATTGTGTATTATAGGGATACTGTGTTGTCTGTGCCTGCTGGGGCTGAGTTTTCTGAGCTGTGAACTGCTGTGATGAATTCATTGGCTGTGCTGATGAAGCCTCCGTAGGAATTATGACAGGCTGTGTATCAGCTTTTGATGTATCAGCGGGAATTGGAGTGTTCTCATTCATCACTCTGTTTTCAGCTGCATTGAATTCGTTAGCATTGTTGTTAATATCAAAATTCTTGTTTTCCATAATCGTTACCTCCAAGTAATTTTTATTTTTTCTTGATGATGTAATTATACAACATCATGAAATAAAATGTGCTAACAAAAATCGATTGTTTTTGAAATAAATTTTTAAGTATCTCTTAAACCAGCTTAAGTTTAATTTAAGGTTAATTTAAGGTTCAGAAATAAATGATTCCTTTTTCTCTTGATAAAATTGTTTACACAAAAATCAAATACTTTTAAATTTATTTATATATTGATTTACCATATATATTTTTGCTCAATTTTTTTTATTTGTCAATACCTTTTTCAATATTATTCCTCATTTTACTCATTGATAATCAATTGTTTTCTTTTTATTGTTTTATGTTGTCCGTAAAAGCTTTTGATAATTCTGGTTTAGAAGCAACATTTATTATCTGCGGGATGGTTTTAAATATTCGCAATATTACTGGATTGCGTTTGTAAAATAATTACGGGACTTTTAAAGTAGAAATGATGTCAGCAGTTCAGGCTAAAAAGACCTGGCGGTGCCGGAGTAACACTTTTAAGGCTATAAAAACGTGAATCAAGGGTGCCAGGCACCCCAAGGGCACTTCCTGCGGGTGCGTCACGCTGCCGGAGCGATTGCGCGTTAAGGCTGAAGCGTGCC
>ONRO01000121.1 GCA_900320235.1 uncultured Eubacteriales bacterium | reverse complement strand
AGCTTTCCTCAAAGCTTTCCTGATATTCGTTCTCATCATCTGAAAAGCTTTCCTCATTTTCATAGTAGCTGCTTTCATCTGTATCCTGTTCATAATAGTAGGAATAGCTCTCTTCCTGATAATAGCTTTCTTCTGAATAGCTGTAATCATTATAGTCATTGTCATTGTCATCGTCGTCGTCGGGGTAATTATAGCTGTTATCGTTGGAGTAGCTGTCCTGATAATTATTATCCTCGTAGCTTTCCTGCTGCTCGAAGTAATATTCATCATATGAATTCTGCAATGTACTGTCATCCTGCCATGAAGTGTCCTCGGGAATAGATTCATACTGATATTCTGAATTATCATCAGGCAATTCAGTTTCATTTTCCGAAGTCTCAGAAGGTAGTGCCAAAACAGGCAGGGCGGTCATTATAATAAAAGCTGCTGCAAAGAGAGCAGCGAAAAATTTTTTTACTGACATATGGATTCACCGCCGCAAAAAACTGAAATAATGCTGATGCCGACAAAAAATAATTCAGCATCATGCTTTCCGGGAAGCCGTCTGAGGCCTCAGAGGCATACAAAAAGATAAAATCCGGCATTTCCCTGATCTGTATATACCATTATAACAGAAATGATAATAGTGTTGAATTGTCATAATGGCAGAAAAATAATTAAATAAACAGTCATTTTTTGTCAGCAACTGTCCGGAAAAAGAAGATTGTACATTGTACCTGACGGTAAAATGCCTCAGTCAGGCGCATTATGGAGAATAAATCAGCTGCCTTTTTCATTTTTGAGTGTTTTAGATAATATTTTTCCAAGCAGTGCGCCGGTATATCTGACTTCCTCAATGGTATTGGAATCCGCTCCGACTTCAATCAGCAGGGAACCGGTATTGATATCCATATTGTAGACGAAATCACCGAAATAAAGCGGTCTTGCAAGATCCGGATACATGTCAACGGCAGTTTTCTGAAGCTTCAGAGCAAAACGAAGATTATACTCCCATTTGCTGAATGCAGGGTCGTCATCACAATTGTAGCCGGACATTATCATAAACTGTGCAGCTTTTTTTCCGTCAATTGAGCAGACAGGTTTACTTCTTCCGGATTCTGTTCCGATACCGTCACGGTGAATATCAATGACTACTTTGATCGAAGGATATTTTTCGAGATATTCCTTTACAGTGTCAGCGCTGCGGTAATATGCGCCGGTATAGCTGGGATCATCATGGATCGTTGTATCATGTATCGCAGTAATGCCGTCGTTGTTGAGCTGTCTGACTATTTCTTCACCGATGGCGCAGACGTTTTTTGATTTGTCCTTACTTCTCGGATAGAAGCTTTCGTAATAGTAGCCTGTGTCATATGTCAGAAAGCTTTCAGTTGTATGGGTGTGATAGATCAGTACCTGCGGAGAGCTGACATCAGCAAGACTGAAACCGAGTCTTGCTGAAAGCTCTTCCTTGATATCAATATCTGTCGATGCAGAATTTTTGACCTGAACTCCCGCATATGCAATATCACCCTGAACTGATGTGAATTCAAGCACCGGATACTGCTGTTCGCCCTCATGTTCACGGTCATATTCTGCAATTTCCTCTTCACTTGCAGTACTGCTTTCAAAGCCGGAAATCTCTTTGTCAGCGTCTGTAACAGAGGTTTCGTCATCGGGGTGAGGATAATTGATAATAATTTTTTCATTCACGTTTTTTTTGCTTTTCTTTTCAGCAGCAGCGGGAGATATTACTTTTTTCGGTGTATATTTTTTTCCGCCGTCAGGCATAATACTCTGAGCAGCAAGTGTGTTAAAGGAATCTCCTGTATTGCAGCTGAAAACTCTTACAGCCGTACAGATCAGTGCAAAGCAAAGCAGGGCGGCTGATGCACTTATGATACAGAAATTATGTAACGACATTTTTTTCTCTTTCATACCTGCACCTCCCGGAAAGCAAAACTGCTGACGTTATTCAGCTGAAAAATACTTCTGTTAATACAGCATATGCAAGAGCTGCAGAAATTATTACATAACTGCAGCTCGTCATCAGCAGACGACTGCCCTTTCAGCCGTAACTGTATGCAGACTCAGACACAGCTCTGACGGGTCGGCTACGAGATAAGGGCAGCAAGATCCTCAAATGAATAGCTTTTTTGTAAAGCACAGTTGATTGCCATTCCGATGATTTTGGATCCTCTTTCAACAAGAAGGTCAATTTCCTTGGGCGTTACGACAAGATTTCTTTCGTTGTCGAAAGTTTTTGCAGGCATTTCATCGCAAAGATCACTTACAAGTGTGTATGCGTCAACAACAGTCGGGATTCCGATACCGATAACCGGGACGCCAAGACTTTTTCTGTTCAGTGAAAGTCTGTTGTTCCCGATACCTGAGCCAGGAGAAATACCGCTGTCACTTATCTGAATCGTTCTGCCGAGATGAGAAACACTTTTTGAAGCAAGAGAATCAACAGCGATCACAACTGAAGGAGAAATGCTTCGGATAAGCGAAAGAACTATTTCTCCGGTTTCAATCCCGGTTTTTCCGAGAACCCCCGGAGATAATACAGCTGCCGGTCGCAGCAGGGAAAGACCGGTACTTCTTGCAAGCTCACCCCGGATATGTCTTGTTGCGATAACGCATGATGCAGAAAAAGGGCCGAGAGAATCCGAGGTGATATCTGTATTGCCAATACCGATGATAAGTGCGTCGCCTTTTTCAGGGATAAGAGATGATATTTCGTCAGCAACAGTCATTATCTGTTCTCTGATATCTCTGAAATTATCGGTCAGTGGAAGAGAGCTTATCGTGATATATTTTCCTTTTGGCTTGCCGAGTCTTTTTTGAGCACGGTCAGTTCTTATGCTAAGACGGTGGATTTTCATTCCGCAGCGGTTATCTGATTCAAAGCTGATGCCTTCAGTGTCGCTGCCGCTTATTTCATGTGATTCTATTGCAAGGTCTGTTCTGAAATTCATTTAGGTTGCTTCCTTTCCTGCTTCTGAAAGTTCCGGACGGATAGTTGAGGGGTACAATAATAATATTGACATTAACATGATGATTATTCATCCGGGGTTATGAAGTAATGAGCAGAATCTTCAGATAATGAGAGAGAATAAAATGAATTATTACCGAAAAATGATAAATCAGCCATGTTATTTCCAGAAGCGGAAAATAAAATAACCAAAAGTTTGACAAAAATCATATGAAAAACAGCAAAATGCTTGTTGACAGGAAATAATGATATTAGTATAATAAAAAGGTATTGAAGATTATGGATATTTGTATGTATCTGGAGGAATAAAATGAACACAGTGAAAAGATTTACTGCATTAACACTTGCAGCAGCGGTTGCAGCGTCAGCTTTTGTTATGTCTGCATGCAATAAGGATACAAAGGAAGAAAAAAAAGGAACAGAGTCAAGCGCAGAAACCTCTGTTGAAAAATCAGAGGTGTCAGTAGAGCAGTCATCTGAGCAGCCGGAGGATATCAGTGCGATAACAGCAAAGCCTGAAATCACAAAGGAACAGCTCAGCAGTATTGATAATTTTATAGCTCAGTATAAGGTTATTCCTGAATTTGCGCTTAACGCAGAAGCGATAGATGCAAAATCAATTGCAAAAGATAAAAAGCTCAGCTTTATCCCGGACAATTCAAATAATGTTTTCACATCACTTGTTACAGATCAGTTCAAGAAGGCAGGAAATACAGTAGGACTCAAGGAAGTTATAGCTGATGAATCTGACGGTACGCCTGCATATTATAATTCTGCACTCGAAAAAGCAATAAAGGAAAGCAATCTTGTTGTAATGTATGGTGATATCAATAAGGATCCGCTTGCAACAAATATAGAGCTTACTCAGGCAAACGGAATCAAGGTTCTTTCCGCCGGATATGTCGGAGAAGGAATGAAGGATCATTATGTAGATTATACTATTCCGATAGATTATCAGCTTGCCGGCAAGCTTCTTGCAGACTGGGCGATAAGCAAGAATAAGGGTAAGGTAAATGCACTTGCGATAAACAATTCCGATTCAACGGTTTCAACTTCTGTATATAACGGTTTTTCTGCAGAATTCACAAATTATGTCACAGAGGGTTACTGTACAGTTCTCAGCGGTGCTTCAATTGAAGTCGGCAACGGTCTTACAGCAAAGATCAAGCAGGCACTTGAAAAAGATGCAAACCTGAATTATATTGTTGTTCTTGATGAAACAATGATAAATGATGCAGTCAGTGCTGTTGATCAGAGCGGCAAGAATTTAAAGATAATATCAACAGGCGGAAGTACATCAGCATTTACTTCGGCACAGAGCGGAAAGCTCGATATGCTTGTTGCACAGAGCT
>ONRO01000211.1 GCA_900320235.1 uncultured Eubacteriales bacterium | reverse complement strand
GATAAGTAATAAGACGGAGGAATAAGATGACAATACTTGATGAGCTCGCTCAGCTTGCAAGAAATCGTGTTGAGCAGTCAAAGAAGAATAAGTCTTTAGAGCAGATAAAAGCTGAAGTATCAGAAATGCCGGTAAAAACATTTGAATTTGAAAAAGCACTGAAAAACGATGACATAGCATTTATCTGTGAAGTGAAAAAAGCCTCACCGTCAAAAGGACTTATTGCACCTGATTTTCCTTATCTTGAGATTGCAAAAGAATATGAACAAGCAGGTGCTTCATGTATTTCAGTACTTACAGAGCCATACTATTTTAAAGGCAGCAATGATTATGTAAGTGAGATAAGCAAAGAGGTCAGTCTTCCTGTTATCAGAAAGGATTTTACTGTTGATGAATATATGATCTATGAGGCAGCATTAATGGGAGCATCAGCTGTTCTTCTGATCTGTGCTTTGCTTGACACTGAAACGATCAGGAAATATATCGGAATATGTGATTCACTCGGTTTATCAGCATTAGTAGAAGCGCATGATAGTGAAGAAGTAAAATCGGCAATAGAATCCGGAGCAAGAATAATCGGTGTCAACAATCGTAATCTAAAGGATTTTACAGTAGATATAAATAATTGTATTAATCTTCGCAGATTTGTCCCGGAAAATGTTATCTTTGTTGCTGAAAGCGGAATCAAGACATCTGAAGATATCGAAATGCTCAGAAGAGCAGGTGTAAATGCAGTATTGATTGGTGAAACACTGATGCGTGCAGAAGATAAGAAAGCCATTCTTGAAGAATTGCGATTCGGCAGAAAAAATGATCGGTGATAAATATGACGAAAATAAAGATTTGCGGACTTACAAGAATAGAAGATATTGAGGCAGTAAATATTGCATTGCCGGATTATATAGGTTTTGTTTTTGTTGAAGGCAGAAAACGTACTGTTAGCTCTGAATCTGCCCTTTCTCTGAAAAAATGCCTGAATAAAAAAATAAAAGCGGTGGGAGTTTTTCTTGATAATGATATAAAATACATTGAAAAAATCTGTAATAATGATATAATAGACATTGTGCAGCTTCATGGCAGCGAAGACGAAGAATATATCAGTAAGCTTAAAAGCAGAGTTGATATTCCTGTCATAAAAGCTGTAAGTGTAAAATCCGGAGAGGATATCCTCTCTGCACAGAATCTTTCCGCTGATTATCTATTGTTTGATACCTATAAGAAGGGAATTATCGGAGGTACAGGAGAGTCTTTTGACTGGAAAATGATACCTAAGATTGATAAACCGTTTTTTCTTGCAGGAGGTCTGAACGAGGATAATATTGATGAAGCGTTAAAATATGGGGCATATGCACTTGATGTCAGCAGCGGAGCTGAAACAGATGGAAAAAAGGATCTTAAAAAAATAATAAATATTGTCAGAAAGGTAAGAGGTGACTGAGATGTCAATAGGAAGATTCGGAATACACGGCGGTCAGTATATTCCAGAAACACTTATGAATGCAGTTAATGATCTTGAGAAGGAATACGAATTCTATAAGAACGATGAACAGTTCAATAAAGAACTTACTGAACTATATAATGAATATGCCGGCAGACCATCTTTACTTTACTATGCAGAGAAAATGACAAAGGATCTTGGTGGTGCAAAGATATATCTTAAGAGAGAGGATCTTAATCATACAGGTTCACATAAGATCAATAATGCACTTGGTCAGGCTTTGCTTGCAAAAAAGATGGGCAAAACAAGGCTTATAGCAGAAACAGGTGCTGGACAGCACGGTGTTGCAACAGCAACTGTGGCAGCTTTGCTTGGCATGGAATGTGAGATTTTTATGGGTAAAACAGATACAGAGCGCCAGGCTCTTAATGTATATAGAATGGAGCTTCTTGGTGCAAAAGTACATCCTGTCACCAGCGGAACACAGACACTCAAAGATGCAGTAAATGAGACATTCCGTGAATGGGTATCGAGAATTGATGATACTCACTATGTAATAGGATCTGTTATGGGTCCTCATCCTTTTCCGACAATGGTCAGAGATTTTCAGGCAATAATTAGCCGTGAGATAAAGGCTCAGATAATGGAAAAGGAAGGCAGACTTCCAGATGCAGTGCTTGCATGCGTTGGTGGAGGAAGCAATGCAATCGGAGCCTTCTACAATTTTATTGAAGATAAGAGTGTAAGGCTTATTGGCTGTGAAGCAGCTGGTCTTGGAGTTGACAGACCGGAAAATGCAGCTACAATGGCAAATGGCAGAGTCGGAATATTCCATGGAATGAAGTCTTATTTCTGCCAGAACGAATACGGACAAATAGCACCAGTTTATTCTATTTCAGCAGGACTTGACTATCCTGGAATAGGTCCTGAGCATTCAGCACTCAAAGACGAAGGAAGAGCAGAATATGTTGCAATCACAGATGAAGAAGCTGTAAATGCATTTGAGTATCTTTCAAGAACTGAGGGAATAATTCCGGCAATCGAAAGTTCTCATGCAATTGCTCATGCACTCAAGCTTGCTCCTGAGATGGGAAAAGATCAGATCATGGTTGTAAATATTTCCGGCAGAGGAGATAAGGATGTTGCTGCAATAGCAAGATACAGGGGGGTTGATATCCATGACTAAAATCAAAGAAGCATTTGACAATAAAAAAGCATTTATCGCATATCTTTCAGCCGGTGACCCGGATCTTGAAACAACGGAAAAGCTTATAGTTGAAATGGAGAAAAACGGAGTAGATCTGATTGAGATCGGAATACCTTTTTCAGATCCGGTTGCTGAAGGTCCGGTAATACAGGAATCAGATCTGAGAGCTCTCAAATCTGGTACAACAACTGATAAAATATTTGATATGGTTGCAAGGATCAGAACAAAGGTAAGTATCCCGCTTGTATTTCTTACATACTGTAATTCTATTTTCGGATATGGTTCAGAAAAATTCACTGCAAAATGTGAAGAAATAGGGATAGACGGACTGATCGTTCCGGATGTTCCATATGAAGAAAGAGAAGAACTTGCACCCTTCTGTGAAAAGCATAATATTGATCTTATTGCATTAGTCGCACCTACTTCTGAGGACAGAGTTTATAAAATAGCAAAGGCATCAAAAGGATTTCTTTATATAGTATCCTCACTCGGAGTAACAGGAGTACGTGAGAAGATAGAAACTGATATTTCCGGAATTATCAAAGCAGCCAAATCCGTTTCTGATATTCCATGTGCAATAGGTTTTGGTATTTCAACACCTGAGCAGGCAAAGGAACTCAGTAAAACTGCAGATGGAATTATAATCGGCAGTGCTATTGTGAGGATAATAGGTAAGTATGGAAAAGACTGTGTTGAGCCGGTCGCAGAATATGTAAGGTCAATTGCTGAAAGTGTTCATAACTCCTGATAATTGAGCTGTCATATTCACTCTAGATAAATTAAGTTT
>ONRO01000341.1 GCA_900320235.1 uncultured Eubacteriales bacterium | reverse complement strand
TGATTGCGGCTTTCAGCACACGCCCGGACAGCTTTGCCGCCTGAACGGTAATTGATACAGTCCTTTGGTCGATTTCTTCCTGCAAATTATTCCTCCTTCCTAACTATTATTCAAAAGAAAAACTCTGAAAGGATTTCTCCAATCAGAGCAAAGTAGATTGATTATTAAGATTATAAAATGTCAAATTGCGTACTCATCAATTTGTTTTCCCAAAAAAGCAGCGGCAGTCTGTGCTGTCTTGAATTCAACTTCTGAGGGAGATTTGTGAAGCTTGCTTTCTAAAAACACAACAGCTCCAACAACATTGTTCACCGACACAATGGGATAAATTATAGTTGCGGGATGGTTAAAGCCTTCCACTGGTTGCATTTTGATATCGGAAGCGCAGTCTGAAAAATAGGGACAGCCATCCTCCATATATTCTTCAAGCATTTGGGTAACCCGACATTTAAGATATTCTTGCGTACTGACTCCCGAAGCCGCAACAACATGGTCACGGTCACATATTAACACAGGCATTTGGCTGATGCTCGCTAAAATGTGCGCATACTCTGTGGCAATTCTGGAAAGCTTTTTAATTGATGAATACTTTTGATAAATTAATTCACCATCAACTGTTGCATATATTTCCAACAACTCTCCATCTCGAATGTGCAAAGACTGACGAATTTCTGATGGTATGTCAATATAACCTGAATTATTTACTCTTCTAATGATTCCCATTACTGATTCCCATTACCTTCATATAAGTCTCCTATTTATGCAATATGATCCCAAAATAGTTTCTGCACATACCAGAGAAAAATACACAAAATAAAAGATAGACATTAAGTTACTCTGTATTTGGTTTGTACGTGCTTATACTTTCAATCATTTTCCGAACTAAATCTGGTTGCTGCTCAGCAATCAACTGTTTTCCAATTTCATTTAGTTTTCCTTCGGTATCTAATCCAAACATTTTTATAGTTCGAAGCGCCTTTTTCCGGTGATATTCATCTGCTTCTTTTTTGGGTATAGGGCATAGTATTCCAGACCTGTTTTGGTAAAAATACTCCACAGGATCGTCTAAGTACGGGTGAACAATAGAAAAAATCCATGTTGAATAATTAGTGGATACCTTATTTACAACAGTATCTTTTGATCCTTTACAAGAACTTGAATTACAATTATGACAAGCGTAAACGAGATTAAGTGGTAAGTAAGTGCATTCAACATGCTTGGGCAGTTTGTCGCCTCCCTTCGGCGCAATATGATCGATTTCCGGATTTCTTGTCTCTAATGGTAAGTCGCAATATGCACAACGACCATTTTGGTTATCAAACAGTTTTCTTTTCATAGTTTCTTTAAAAGTTTTAGTTTCGCCATTATTAATGTCCCAGCCACCTTTAATGTTATATGGTTCAACTGTTCTTAGCATTTCATCAGATAAAAGAATCTGCGATAATTTATGCGCTCTCATTGATTATTTCCTCAGCATGTTCAATTATTTGGTGCAATGGATCTTTTGCATCGAATAAATATCTTTTAAGCTTATTTGCCAACTTTTGAATCTCTATCCGTTCCGCCTCATTTCCACAGTAATTCTCCATAAGCTCCATTAGCGCATTCAAGTCGCATTCAAAGTAATAGTTTCGAGTAGTGCGTAAACCAAATACGTTATATATTATGTTCTCCGCTGACCATGCAAAGGTGTTGTAGCCGATAAGCTCTGATTTTGAGAGCCTTTCATCTTTATAAAAAGCTACAATTGAGGAGGATTCAGGTCTTAGGTCAGATACAAAATAGTGAGAGTGACTGGCAATAATAAAATGACAATTATTATAATTTGCAAACAGTTTTCTCAATGTTGAAATGTATTGTGTTTGCCATTCTGGATGAAGGCTGATTTCAGGTTCATCAATCAGGATTAATGAATTATTCTGAATCTGACTCAGTATTCCTGTAAACGCAAAAAGAATATGCTTTTCCCCTGAACTACAGGAATCAAATGTAAATTTCTCACCATCTTTTTTAAAACACACACTGACTTGCGTTGACTTTGTAAAAGCTGATGTGTCAATACGAGTTAACTTGTTGCGGTTTTCAAAATCAACAACATATGTATTTTGGGTGTTCGTTTCCGAAACCACAACTTCCAGATAAGTATCAAATTTCAGCAAAGATAACATTTCTTTGATTTGATCAAGAAAACCTGAATTCACGGATTTGATTAAATTATCGCTTATTTTTCTTGTAATTGAACTTGTGTAAGTTGAGTTAGTGGAAGACCTAACTCCCATGTATCTATATGAATCATTTGCCTCGTTCTTGGAAAAAAGAAATTTATCATTTATCATAAATGATACCGCAAGAACACGGTTTGGTAATTCTATATCCTTGTAATTAACAGAAATACCGTTTTTTCTGTAAAATATTTCTGAACCTGAATTGCGGCGTACAGAGTATGTGTTCCCGTTAAAATAGTATTCGATATAAAACTTTTCATATCGATATTTTGGTTTTCTTTTGTAGGAATCTATCTTTTCTAAATAGATAAATATGTCAACCAATGATTTTAATAAAAAGCTTTTTCCAACTCCGTTTTCGCCAATTATCAGAGAAATAAAATTATCCGAACGATAATTACGATGCTTTTGATCGGAAAGGGTAGTATCCAGTATTATTTTTGTTTTATTTTCTATATAAATTTTGGATAAAACAAACATTACTCAGACACCTCACTACAAGAATCATCAATGTTTTCATTATAAAGCCACAGGATTTATTTGTCAACAAATAAAGTAGTAGGGAATCTTAAACATTTCTTTTGCTTTCAAACAGAAAACTGCAATATCATAATATTTATTCCTTGTTCTATAACAAATTGTAAATATATACAGTCAAAGATAGGTATTATAATATTATTGAATCTCATTTAGAATTGCATCAAATTCTTTTGTGCAATTATGATATTTGCAATCATTTTCCGCCTGCGCAACCTGAATCCGCGCGTGCTTCATCAGCGTTTGGATAACAGAGGGCGCGTCGTTGACCTCGGATAAATCCTTTATCATACCTCTG
>ONRO01000182.1 GCA_900320235.1 uncultured Eubacteriales bacterium | reverse complement strand
TTTCAAAGGTAAAGGTGAAATAACCTCTGCCCTGAGTACACTGACGGATAAATGTCGAGAAATCACTCATTTCAGCCTGCGGAACCTCAGCTTCGATCTGCTGCATGTTGTCGTCAGCCTGATCCATGCCAAGAACACGGCCTCTGCGCTTTGTGATCTCACCCATTACATCACCCATGTTGTCTCCGGGTACAATTGCCTTGAGATTACCAACAGGCTCAAGAAGTACCGGATCAGCCTTTGGCATACCATCTTTGTATGCAAGTGATGCAGCTGTCTTGAAGGACATTTCAGATGAATCTACCGGATGATAAGAACCATCGTAAAGAGTAGCTTTCAGTCCTACTACCGGATAACCGGCGAGCGGACCCTTTGAAATCGAATCACGCAGACCCTTTTCAACAGCAGGGAAGAAGCCCTTCGGAACAGCACCGCCGACAACTCTCTCTGCAAATTCCATTCCTTCGCTGTCACACGGCTCAAATTCGATCCAAACATCACCGAACTGACCATGACCGCCAGTCTGCTTTTTGTATCTGCCCTGAACCTTGACACTATTGCGGATTGTTTCTCTGTATGCAACCTTCGGCTTTGAAAGAACAACGTCAACGCCGAATTTTGACTTGAGCTTTGAAACGATAACATCAAGATGCTGTTCGCCCATGCCGCTGATTATCATCTGATGTGTTTCGTGATTATTTTCAAATTTAATAGTAGGATCTTCCTCGCTGAGCTTCATTACACCCTGAGCAACCTTGTCTTCTTCGCCCTTCGTCTTGGGAGAAACTGCCATTGAAAGTGAAGGCTGCGGATAATCAACTCCGTCAAGTATAACTTTTCTTACAGGTGAACAAAGCGTATCGCCTGTGTTTGCGGAAAGCTTAGCTGCTGCACCGATATCTCCTGCACCAATGTAGGAAGTATCCTCAAGCTTCTTGCCTTTGGCAAACATAACTTTTGTAACTTTTTCAGCAGAACCCGTTCTCATGTTTATAAGCTGTGTATCAGGTCCTACCTTGCCGGAAATAACCTTGAAATAGGAAAGCTTTCCGACAAACGGATCGGCAACTGTCTTGAATACTACTGCTGCTGCTGCGCCGTCTTCGTTAACAGTAAGCTCAACAGGTTCACCATCAAGGTCAACTGCAAGCTCAGAAGATTTATCCTCTGCATTAGGTGCAAGCCAGATAAGCCCGTTGAGAAGCTGCTCAACGCCGTAGGTCAGAAGAGCATCGCCACAGAACACCGGGCTTATGCTGCCGTTCTTGACACCCTGACTTACGCCTACGATAATTTCTTCCGGAGTGAATTCCTCACCGGAGAAGTATTTTTCAAACATCTCGTCGCTTGTTTCAGCAACAGCCTCACAGATAGCTGTGCGCAGACCTTCAAGTCTGTCGCCCATATCAGGAAGCGGTACTACATTGATCTTGCCGTCAATATATTTATATGCCTTATATTCAAGGAGATTTATATAACAGTCTGCCTGTCCGTCAACAATATAGGGAACAACAACAGGACAAACTGACGGACCAAACGATGCTTTCAGATTTTCAAAAACACGATAGAATCTTGAGCTTTCATCGCAAAGACCGTTTACAAAGAAGATCTTTGTAAGACCTCTTTTGTCTGCTGCCTTGACAGCTTTTTCAGTTCCGACGCTGACACCGCCCTTGCCCGAAACAGTGATAAGCACGGAATCGGCAGCTCTTGCAGCTTCATAAAGTCCTCCCTCAAAGTCGAAAAGACCGGGAGCGTCGATAAGATTTATCTTCTTGCTTTTCCATTCGATAGGTGCAACACAGGTCTGAACTGAACTTTTGCGCTTGATTTCCTCTGCGTCAAAGTCAAGAACGGTATTACCTTCGCTTACTTTACCAAGACGGTCAGAACCGCCGCAAAGATAGAGCATTGCTTCGGCAAGTGATGTTTTACCGGAGCCGCTGTGGCCTGCGATAGCAATATTAAAGATATTTTTTGCTGTGTACTGTTTCATTGGGATCAGATCCTCCTTCTATAATCTTGTTTAAAGCACTCAGTAACCACTATTTTCAAAAGCTGCATCATGTAATTATTTTTTCATGGCCTGCATTTCAGCCTGCATATACTGAATATAGAAAAAGAATGCAGTTTTGTAAAATAAGCTCACTGAATATCTTAGTGCATAAATATAAAAACAGTTTACACTGTTATTATTTTTTCATCACTGTAACCAATTATATAACATTCCCACAACAATTACAATAGCAAATATACAATTTTTATGTATTTTTTAACCTGATTAATGGAAAAATCTGACATAGAGAAGAATAAAGTATCAGAATGCAAGCAGTAAAAATAATAATCAGATTATTTTCCGTCTTTCGGAAAGCATTATCTCAGGAAGGTATTAATCTGCAGCCCTGAATAATACCTCTGTTTTTCAGTTCATGAGAAATAAGATTAAGGACTCTTCTTTTGTTGCAGCTCCACAGCGGAGCCTCGAGCAGACGTTTGTCGCCGTCGCCGGTCAGACGGTGAATGACTACATTTTCCGGCAGCACAGCAATAATATCACATATCATTGAAATATATTCCTGTTCATCGAGTGCCCTGACCTGTCCGCTTTTGTACATATCATAAAGCCTTGTTCCCCTGAGGATATGCAGAAGCTGCAGTTTTATTCCGTCAGAGCCGCAGTCTGCGATATGCCTTGCAGTTGCAAGCATTTCGACATTTGTTTCACCCGGCAGACCAATTATCATGTGGGTAATGACTTGAGCGCCGCAGCGGTGCAGTTCCCTCACAGCCCCGGCATATATTTCTGTGGGGTAGCCTCTGTTAATCAGATCTGCAGTAATGTTGCTGCTTGTCTGAAGTCCGAGTTCGACCCAGACTGGTTTTATTCCGGCAAGTTCCCTGATAAGCTCAAGCTTATCAGCTTCAAGACAGTCGGGTCTTGTGGCAATATCAAGCACTGCGATATCCTCACGCATTATCACAGGCATAAAAAGCTCTCTTAGATATGAAACATCGGCATATGTATTAGTAAAAGACTGAAAATAGGCAATATATCTGCTGCCGCAGAATTTTTCAGCAACGAGGGCTTTTGCAGATTCAAGCTGAAGGTTAATACTTTCAGCTTGTCTGACAGCAAAGTCACCTGATCCGTCCGCACTGCAGAAAATACAACCGCCGACAGATATTTTACCATCTCTGTTCGGGCAGGTCATTCCGCCGTCAAGGGATAGCTTATAAATTTTTTCACCGAAATTTTCTTTCAGATAGTAGTCAAGTGAATGATATCTTCTTCCGCTCCACATAATAATCTCCGTTCCGTATGCAAAGAATAAAGCCGGCAGCAGAGTGATCCGCTGCCGGCAGCTGTTTTTTCAGCTCTCAGGAGAGAAATTCTCCTTACCAACGCCGCAAAGAGGACATGTCCAGTCCTCAGGGATATCCTCGAAAGCTGTTCCCTGAGCGATACCGTTATCCGGATCACCCTCATATGGATCGTAAACATAGCCGCAGATATTACATACATACTTATTCATAGAATGACCTCCTTCAATGAAATCGGCAGCATCGATATTTTTTTCGCACCGCCATTTATTTTGTTATCTAAAGTATACAATAAAATGTCATTCTTGTCAACCACCCGGCCCCTGCGCGCACGGAATTCAACTTTCTTAATAAGAAATTTGAATACCCTGTCATCCTGAGCACAAGCGAAGGATCTTTTTCACAAAAACAGCAAT
>ONRO01000243.1 GCA_900320235.1 uncultured Eubacteriales bacterium | reverse complement strand
TGCATTTTTGAGTTATATTTTTAGTTTATATTAATATACCTATTGATAGCATTTATTCGCTATTACTGCCGGTTTTCAGGTTTATTCTGTGCCCTTTTCTTTCCTGCGGATAATTAATAAAAAATGGTGCTGTCACACTTCATTAATGCGACAGCACCACAGTTTTTTACCATTATTTAAACAGCAAAGCAAGTGTAAAGCCTATTGCTCCGAGCAGAAGCCATGCACCTGTATATAAAAAGCTGCTCTTGCTGAAATCCTTATCAAGTATGAACCATTTCACGGCATTTACTACCATACCGATAATACCCATCACAGCCATTGAAAACCATATAGGATTAATTTCCATTTTTCTGCCTCCTGAATTCCTTTCTCTTTATACTATTGTGCCGATAATATGATCTCCTTCGATCCTGTCAAGCCTGACATCGACGACAGTGTTGACAAGGCTTTCATCAGCACTCAGATAAACAAGGGTATAATTCATCGTATAGCCCTCATAAAGACCGTTCTTATTCCGTGTTTCTATCAGGACTTTTTCAACCCTGCCAAGCTGTTTTTTAAGGAAGCCGTCTCTTGCTCGGGCTGCATATTCAGCCATGACGGCTGCTCTTTTTTTCTTTACATCTCCCGGAAGATGTCCCTGTGCCCTGTCGGCAGCTGTTCCGGGTCTGCGTGAATACGGGAAAATATGTGTCCTTGCAAAGCCTGTCTTTTCCACAAATTCAGCTGATTTCTTAAATTCCTCTTCCGTTTCTCCTGCAAAGCCGACCATTACATCTGTCGTGACAGAAGGATTTTCAAAAACGCTGCGGATATCAGATACTATCTTTTCATATTCAGCTGTTGTATAATGCCGGTTCATCCGGTGCAGTGTTTCATCGCAGCCGCTCTGAAGAGAAAGATGAAACTGCGGACAGAAATTTTCATACTGTGCAAAAACACGCAGTGTATCAATATCCATAGATTCCGGCTCAAGAGAACCGAGCCTTATTCTTACATCTGCTGCCTCGCAGGCTGTTTTAACAGCATCTGCAAAGCTCAGTCCATTATCACTTCCGAATGAGGAAAGATTGATCCCGACAAGTACGACCTCCTTATAGCCGTTTGCCGCAAAGCCCTGAACCTCTTTCTTAATATATTCAAGATCTGAGGAACGCACCCTTCCTCTTGCGTAGGGAATTATACAGTAGGAACAAAACCTGTTGCATCCGTCCTCGATCTTCAGAAAAGCCCTTGTTCTTTCGTTGAAATCATAGACATATAGATCCTCATAGTCATCTCTTTTTCCGAACTGCTCAACATCTGTCAGTCTGTTTCTCTCTTTAAGATATTTTTCGACTGCAGGAACAACATCTGCTTTCCTTTTATTGCCGACAATAATATCTGCCTGACTCAGCCTTTTACTATTTTCATCCTGAGTCTGAGCCATACAGCCTGTGAGGACTATTATCGTTGAAGGGTCCTCCCTTCTGATACGGTTCATCAGCTTCACAGCCTTCTGCTCGCTTGCAGCAGTCACAGCACAGGAATTTATTATTGTGATCTCTGCTTTTTCTTCCTCTCCGACTGTTGAGAATCCCTTTTTTTCCATTTCAGCAATTATTGCATTGGATTCAAACTGATTGACCTTACAGCCAAGAGTGAATATTCTGACCTTCATTGTTTTTCCCCTTTTACCCCGGCAGCATTACAGACCATACTGTCATTCCGTATAGATATACGGTTTCATATCTTCATAAAAACTTTCCGGAATATCATCTGCAGGAACTTCAAGCTCTATCGGAGCTGAAATATCCAGGCTGAGTATCCCTATAAGCGAATGTGCATCCATGGTATAGATATCTGATACAAGATTTATTTCAAGCTTGCTGTACTGAGCCGCCATGTCAACAAATCTTTTTACCTCTCCAAGATCCTTAAAGTACACCTTTGTTCTATACATAGCTGATTCCTCCGATACCGAACTGATCGTCCGTAATGTTTTTCCCCGCAGGCAATTATGATACTGAATCAGGTCTTTTTCTTTCCAGAAAATAATTATTTCAGGCACAGACCGCTGTAATTCAGTGACTACCTAACCATTTTAGCAGTATTTTCATCTCAGGTCAACAGATAATTTCTTCCGAAAAGTACATTTAATTCTAAATTAGAATAAAATTCAACAAATTCTGTATTCATAATAAAACACAATACAAATTACAGAAGCTTTTGTTAGAAATGCCTATAAAAGCTTTAGTTGTTTCGTCATAACAACGAAGATGATTAAAAACGCACTGGTTTATAAACAGTATCCTGATTACTGCCTGTTCCTGAATACGGAAAGTCAGATTTGTTACAATCAGATTAACTCATTTATATGCAATGGGAGCTGTAATATGTCATTGTCTGGTCTGAAACGGAACTGTCACAACACCCCTGAGGCTTTTTACAAAGCAAGTCGATCCTGATTATTTCATATTTCTCAGTACATTTTTCCTGATATAAAGTATCGTTTTTTCCTCTCCCTCATCCTTCAGTCTTTTAAGAAGGCTCTCAAGAAGTTTTGCTGTTTCAGGGTGGATAATATAATGCGACTTTGATTTCATATAATAATCATATGCATCGCTGTCTTTATATGCCTTTCCCTTATAATTCTTTGAAGCTGCAACTCTGTCACAGAACATTTCTACTACATATTTTACCGGCATTTTCATTCCGCTCATTTTATGTCCTTCGTCAAGACCGTAATCTATCCAGTATTCAAGGTGGTGCTTATTCCTGCCCTTATGATGCAGCCATGCTGAGGTATAGCCCTTTGCTTCACGCTCAGCGTCATTAGGACTGCGGTTTCCCTGATAGTATTTTGCCCCTACAAGAAATTCTGTCGGGCTGTATTTTGACAGATCATGCAGCAAACCCTGTCTGTACAAGCCTACCTTGAAGCACAGCTCCATTACAAGCCGTTTATGATGATTTATTGTTCTGAGATGCTTGATCCATTTCATAATATTTCTCCGTATATTTCAGATGTTTACTCAGGAGATTTCACACCGGCTGATGTCGGCGGCCCGGCGGCAATGCCCCTACCGTTTCCCTGCCGGCCTTTGAAAAGACCGGATATGAACTTCACGCTCTGATGCCTGTTTCTTTTCTCAAATCTTACGCAACTATTTTACAACAACCAAAAAATGTTTTCAACATAAAAGCTATAAAAAAGTTGACAACAAGTCTGTATGATGGTATATTATATATATCAGGGAAATATAGTGAAAGACTGTCTTTCTGCTTTCCCTTGGGTATCAGCATATAATGATCGTAACCGGATAGAGGTGCGGTATTGCGTGTAATACGGCGTAGGCTGCCAGAGCCTGTGATCCCGTGTGAATAGCCTTGCCGCCGAAAAGCTGGGTTTTGGCATGCTCCGCTTTGGTTATATGCCGCAGCGGTATATAACTGTCATCATAACCTTGTTTGATGGAGAGCTATCGCACTATTTCCGCACGACGGAAATAAATAGTTATATCTCATAAAACCAGATTATGATGGACCGGTTCTGCCGGTCCTGTTTTTTTACGGTTTGAAAGCTTTGCCTTATTTCTGGAAGGAGAGAATAAAATGGAAAAAAAGTTCAATGTAGGTATAATCGGTGCAACTGGTATGGTAGGTCAGCGTTTTGCTACTCTGCTTGAGAATCATCCCTGGTTCAATGTTACTGTTCTCGCTGCAAGTGCAAGAAGTGCAGGCAAAACTTATGAAGAGGCTGCAGGCAATCGCTGGGCTATGACGGTTCCGATGCCTGAGTCTATGAAAAATATGGTTATCGTTGACGCTGCAAATATTGAAGAGGTTGCTTCTAAGGTCGATTTCGTATTCTGTGCAGTTGATATGAAAAAGGAAGATATCCGTGCACTTGAGGAAGCTTATGCAAAGGCTGAATGCCCTGTTGTTTCAAACAACAGTGCTCACCGCTTCACTCCTGATGTTCCTATGGTTATTCCTGAGATCAATGACGACCATCTTGCAATCATCGAATCACAGAAAAAGCGTCTTGGCACAAAAAGAGGCTTTGTTGCTGTTAAATCAAACTGCTCACTCCAGAGCTATGTTCCGGCTATCCACCCGCTTATGAAATACGGTGTCAAGAAGGTTCTTGCCTGCACATATCAGGCAATCTCCGGTGCCGGTAAGACATTTGAAAGATGGCCCGAAATGGTTGACAACGTTATCCCCTACATAGGCGGAGAAGAAGAAAAGAGCGAACAGGAGCCGCTCAAGATCTGGGGTACAATCGAAAACGGCGAGATCAGGAAAGCTGCATCTCCGTCTATCACAGCTCAGTGTATCCGTGTGCCTGTTTCTGACGGCCATACAGCAGCTGTATTTGTAGAGCTTGAAAACAACCCCGGTATCGAGCAGATCATCAGCGACTGGGAAAGCTACAGCGGAAAGCCGCAGGAGCTTGAACTTCCGAGTGCTCCGAAGCAGTTCCTACACTATTTCAGAGAGAATGACAGACCGCAGATCAAGAGCGAAAGAAACCTTGAAGGCGGCATGGCTGTTTCAGTCGGAAGACTCAGAGAGGACACACAGTACACAATCAAATTCGTTTGTATGTCACATAATACACTCAGAGGTGCAGCAGGCGGCGCAGTTCTCCTTGCAGAGCTTCTTTGTGCACAGGGATATATGGACAGATAATTTAAGGAGGAAATAATATGGCAGACCATATTTTTACCGGTTCGGGCGTTGCTATCGTTACTCCTATGAACAATGACGGCAGCGTAAATTATGACGAATATGGCAAGCTTATCGATTTTCAGATCGAAAACGGTATTGATGCCATTATTGCCTGCGGTACAACAGGCGAATCCGCAACCATGAGCGGTGAAGAACACTGCAAGGTAATTGAATATACTGTAAAGAAGGTTGACGGCAGAGTTCCTGTTATCGCTGGTGCAGGAAGCAATGATACTGCTTTTGCTGCAGAGCTTTCTGTTGAAGCTGAAAAGCTCGGCGCTGACGCTATTCTTTCAGTTACTCCATACTACAACAAGACCTCACAGAGCGGTCTTATCAGACATTATAATTATATTGCAGACAAGGTAAATACACCTATCATCCTTTACAACGTTCCTTCAAGAACAGGCTGCAATATCCGCCCAGAAACCTATGCAGAGCTTTGTAAACACCCGAACATCAAGGCTACAAAGGAAGCTAACGGCGACCTTTCCGCTCTTGTACGCACAATGGCTCTCTGCGGCGATAACCTTGACGTTTACAGCGGCGAGGATGCTCAGGCTTTCGCTATCACAGCAATGGGCGGTCTTGGTGTAATCTCTGTTTTCGCAAATGTCCTTCCGAAGGAATCGCATGAGCTTGTTCAGAAGGCTCTTGACGGAGATTTCAAGGGCAGCTTTGATATGCAGAAAAAGTACATCGCACTTATGGATGCGCTTTTCTCTGATGTTAACCCGATCCCTGTTAAGGCTGCTATGAATCTTCTGGGATATAACTGCGGACCGTGCAGACTTCCGCTTGCTCCTATGACTGACAGCGGACTTGCTGCGCTCACAGACTGCATGAAGTCCTACGGACTTATCTGATAAAAAATCATCCTGCCGTAAATTCTTTTTGCGGCAGGAAAATATTATCCGGAACGGAGACGTTTAAAATGACAAATATTATTCTTTCAGGCTGCTCAGGCAAGATGGGCGCAAGCATTATCGGCTGTGCAGCTGCAAGGACAGACTGTAAAATATCAGCCGGAGTTGATATTGCAGCTCCTGTAAACGCTGATTTTGAATATGCAAAAAGCTTTTCTGAGATTACAGCTCAGGCAGATGTTATTATTGATTTTTCAAATCCTGTTGTACTTGACGATATGCTCAGCTTTGCAATACAGAATAAGCTTCCCTGCGTCATCTGCACAACAGGCTACAATGAAGAGCAGAAGGCAAAGATCTTTGAGGCTGCAAAGAGCATTCCTGTGTTCTATTCAGGAAATATGTCACTTGGCATCAATCTTATCATCGAGCTTGCTAAAAAAGCTGCTGCCGTTTTCGGCGAGGACTTTGACGTTGAGATCGTTGAGCAGCACCATAATCAGAAGCTTGACGCTCCGAGCGGTACTGCACTGATGATCGCTGACGCTGTAAAAGAGGTCCGCGAGGAATCAGAATATGTTTATGACCGCCATGCTTACAGAAAAAAGCGTGAAAAGAAGGAGATCGGCATTCATTCAGTAAGAGGCGGCAATATTGTCGGTGAGCATGAGATTATTTTTGCCGGAACTGACGAGATTCTCAAAATCAGCCACAGCGCACGTTCAAAGACAGTTTTTGCTGTCGGCGCACTTAATGCCGCAGTTTTCCTCAAGGGAAAAGAACCGGGAATGTACGATATGTCAGACCTTCTCGCTTCTAAATAATACATACACCCTTTAAGATCAGCCAGAGAAAGGAGCAAACCTATGAAACCTACAATTACAGCCTATGAGGATATCAGCCTTATTACGCTTCAGAACATTCCTGCGGATATTGCTTTTATCGCAGATGTTTTCAAAAAGATCGCTGAGCTCGGCGTTGATGTGGATATGATTTCAGTATCCCCCGTTCAGAGTTCAAGGACAAGCGTTTCTTTCACCATCAATGACGACGACCTTATCACAACACTCAGCTATACCTCAAAGCTTGAGGACGGAACAGTAAAATCCATCGTCAGCAGCGGAAACCGCAAGATAAGCATTGACGATGACAGCATGGTCAACTGTCCGGGTGTTGCTGCAAAGATCTTAGGAGCAATTGCGGCTTCAAAGGCAGATATCAGACTTATCACAACAAGTGAATCACAGATATCCGTTCTTGTAACTATGGCTGATTTTGACGCTGCGTTCGCAGCTCTTGACAAGGCAGAATACTGATCCTGCATAAAGTTCAATATGCTATTATACAGCGGTACATTCCGGTCTATCCTGAATGTACCGCTGTATTTAATGAAAAATGTATAATGAATAATTAATAATTATTTTCGTATTTGCTGCTTCAACGTTCAGCCGGAAGTGAACATCGGTACGTAAATTGTCAGAATCAGCGTAACAAAGCAGGTAGAAAAAACCGGCATCACCGCAAATGAGTGATACCGGTTATAATCATTTATGTACTTGAAAAAATCAGTCAGCGTACTTGTCGTCTGTCTCGTTCCAAGCGTACATCTTGCGGATCTCCTTGCCGACTGTCTCGAGCTGATGCTCAGCCTTCAGAGCACGCATAGCATTGAAATGAGCTCTGCCGTTCTTGTTCTCTGCAATCCACTTTGATGCAAATGTACCATCCTGGATCTCTGCAAGAACTTTCTTCATTTCCTTCTTTGTTTCGTCAGTGATGATTCTCTTACCTGTCTCATAATCACCGAATTCAGCTGTGTCAGAAATAGAGTATCTCATCATTGAGAAACCACCGCTGTAAATAAGGTCAACTATAAGCTTCATCTCGTGAATGCACTCGAAATATGCATTCTCAGGAGCATAACCAGCTTCTACGAGAGTTTCAAAACCAGCCTGCATGAGAGCTGTAACACCGCCGCAAAGAACAGCCTGCTCACCAAAGAGGTCAGTTTCTGTTTCAATTCTGAATGTTGTCTCCATTACTGCTGCACGAGCTGCACCGATGCCTGCACCGTATGCAAGAGCAATGTCAAGACACTTGCCTGAAGCATCCTGATATACTGCTACGAGAGCCGGTGTACCCTTGCCCTCAACATACTCTGAACGAACTGTGTGTCCCGGAGCCTTCGGAGCGATCATGAATACGTCTACGTTTGACGGAGGAACGATCTGCTTGAAGTGAATGTTGAAGCCGTGTGCAAAAGCAATAGCCTTGCCCTCTGTGAGGTTAGGCTCAATATCGTTCTTGAAGATAGCAGCCTGCTTCTCATCAGGTGTGAGGATCATAATAACGTCAGCCTTCTGTGTAGCCTCAGCAGTTGTGTAAACCTCGAAGCCAAGCTCCTTTACATGGTTCCATCTCTTGCTTCCCTCGTAAAGACCGATGATAACCTTTACTCCGCTGTCACGAAGGTTAAGAGCATGAGCATGACCCTGGCTGCCGTAACCGATAATAGCAACTGTCTTGTCCTTGAGTACGTTGATATCGCAGTCAGGCTGATAATAAATTTTTGGCATTTTAAAGACCTCCAATAAAATATAATTAATTATTGACCGCAGCCGCTGGAAAGACCTTCTTTGAAGCGTCCCTCCCGGCGCTTTTCCTTTGACGTCAGCACATAGCAGGCGGCAAAGGAAAAACACAAGGAACAGTCAACCCCTGAAAAGTTTTTTCTTCGGCGCAGCTTTTTTATTATGAATCCGTAAAAATCATTTTCTGGAAAGAGTCGAATCTTTTTCGATTGCTACCGTTCCCGTTCTTACAATTTCACGGATACCATACGGTTTTAACAGATCGCACAGTGTTTCAAATCTCTCAACGGTATCTGCAAACTGCAGAGTCATTGTTCCAACAGAAACATCAACGATCCTTGCTTCCATCAGCTCGGCAATTTTCATTATGTCAAGCCTCTTGTTTGTCGGACTGTTCACCTTGATAAGCGAAAGCTCCCGACTGATATAATCTCCCTCGGTGTATGTTCTTACCTTTATTACGGGGATCACCTTATTCAGCTGTTTTTCAAGCTGCTCTATCACATATTCGTCGCCGTCGGCAACTATGGTCATTCTTGATATACCCGGGTCCTCTGTAATACCCACAGCAAGGCTGTCAATATTGAACGCTCTGCGTGAGAACAGTCCCGAAACCTTTGAAAGTACGCCGGGATGGTTTTCAACCAATACAGAAAGTGTATATTTCATTTCGGCGCCTCCTTATATTGAAGATGTTCTCGGGTGTACATTACAGACAAGGACAAAGGGCTTGTCGCTTCTGAGCATCTGTTTTGTATACATTTCAGCCTCTTCATTTGAGCTTGCAAAGGCTGCATCTATTCCATATGACTGTGCAAGCTTTACAAAATCAGGTACTTCTTCAAGCTCTGTAACAGCATAACGGCTGCCGTAATGCTTGTCCTGAAGTTCATGCACCATGCCAAGCACGGTATTTCTCATTACTATGATCTTGACATTCAGCTTTTCAACTGCAATTGTTGCAAGCTCCGGCAGTGCCATCTGGAATGAACCGTCTCCGCAGACCGCAACTACATCTCTTGTCGGTCTTGCAAGCTTTGCTCCTACCGCAGCAGGAACAGAATATCCCATCGTACCCATACCGCCAGATGTGAAGAAACGTCCGTCCTTAATACGGTAATTGTTTGCACACCATATCTGGTTCTGTCCTACATCGGCAACCATTATTGCCTTTGTATGTACAAGCTTTGATAGCTTTGCAATAAAGCTCTTCGGCTCAACAAAGCCCTCAAATGTTTCAGGCTCCTTTGCATATTCAGCCTTCCAGCACTCTATCTGCTGTTTCCACTCCTCAGGTGTGGTGTAATCAACATCCTTGAGCATCTGCGAAAGAACATTTTTCATATCTCCGACTATCGGAACAGTCGTTTTCATATTCTTGCCTATTTCGGCAGGATCTATATCTATATGTATTACATTTGCATGTTCAACAACCTGATCAGGTGAAGCAACTGCCCTGTCGCCTACTCTTGCTCCGCAAAGTATCACAAGATCTGCATTATGAACAGTGACATTTGCTGCTTTTTTACCATGGCTTCCGAGCATTCCAACATACAGCGGATCATCACTCGGCATTACGCCTATACCCATCATTGTCGATACAACAGGAATACCTGTTTTCTCGGAAAATTCCCGGAGTCTTGGCTTTGCACCGCTTGAAAGAACACCGCCGCCTGCACAGATGACCGGTTTCTTCGACTCAGCTATCATTTCAAGAGCTCTTTTTATCTGCATGGGATGTCCCTTGACGCTGGGCTTATAGCCTATTATATTTACCTTTTCAGGATAAACGAATTCCTCGATCTCTGCTGTCTGCACATCAACGGGAACGTCAATGAGTACAGGACCCGGACGGCCTGTTGAAGCAATATGGAATGCCTCCTTGAAAATTCTCGGAAGCTGCGCAGTATCCTTTACAAGATAGCTGTGCTTTACAAATGATTCGCAGGCACCTGTAATATCAGCTTCCTGAAAAACATCCCTTCCGAGGACATCGCTTTTTACCTGTCCTGTGATGCACACAAGCGGAATTGAATCCATATATGCAGTTGCGATACCGGTTATCATATTAAGGGCACCGGGGCCGGAAGTAGCAACACATACACCTACTGTACTCAATGCTCTGGCATAGCCGCTTGCACTGTGGGCAGCGTTCTGTTCCTGACGCACAAGAACCGCTTTTATATCAGTTTTATAAAGATAATCAAAAAACGGGCAAATCACCGCACCCGGATATCCGAAAACCACGGATACATTTTCCTGTTGCAGGCATTTTACCATGATCTCTGCTCCGCTAATCATTGTATTTTCCTCCCAAGACAATATCATAAGGAACAGTGGATCACAATAGTTTCCGATACACTTGTCCTAATATATATCAGACTACATTATACCATCATTAAAAATACATGTCAAGCACAGCACTGATAAATAATTACTCATCGTCCGTAACTACGGTGTCAATTTCGTATACATCATATTAGTTATTTCAAATCCAAACAATAAAGGAGTACGGCATTACGCTCATACTCCCTTTTTCATTTTATCTTACATCTATTACGACTGCATGACTGCCGAGTTCCCTGTAATGTCTGAGAAATTCCTCTGAATCATAATCAAGCAGTTCATTCGTATCAGTCATTGGATCGGCAACATAAACACGGCTCCTGTCTGCTGACATTCCTGTCAGAACATAGCAGTGTTCATTGCAAAGCCAGTTTATTACTTTTCCGTCAGCTGTTTTCCAGCTGTCAGTCCAG
>ONRO01000172.1 GCA_900320235.1 uncultured Eubacteriales bacterium | reverse complement strand
GCTCAGGCTCCACATAAACTCGGTCACAAGTATCGGCAGCAGAATAGCAACATATTTTCCGTAAGTCATCTTTGTAAGCTTTAGAGAAAATTTTAATTCCGATTGATTCCTTCTGCAAACAACGATCAGGCTTATTACCAGCAAAAGTGTATTGAAAAGCTGTGAAATAACTGTTGCTACACCTGCACCGCTCGCTCCCATGGGTGCAATTCCGAATTTACCGAAAATCAGAACATAATTCAGTCCGGTATTGACGGCGTTTGCCATAATACTGAATATCAGCGGCAGGGCTGCTTTTTCCATACATCGCAAGCGGGTAGAGATCAGCATATCTATTGCATAGGGTAAAAAGCCGAAGGAAATGATCATCAGGTATTCGGAAGCTGTTTTTACCGTCTCTTTATCGGTTGAGTACAGTCCCATAAGCTGAGTCGGAAGCAGCAGGCATACTGACATAAATATAACAGCGATCACTACGGAAACTGATGTATTCAGACAAAAGCTGCGGTTCACCTCTTTTTCATCCTTCGCACCGATATACTGCGAGATCATAATTCCGGCTGCTGATACAACTGCTCCGATAACAACCCCATAGAGAGATGAAAGCTTTCCTGCGATACCTACGGCAGCGATACTTGTGCTTCCTAAATTACCAACCATTATCTGATCAACAATGCTGAATGATGCCTGGAGCATACTTTGCAGTGCAATGGGAATGGCAATTTTCGTTACCGAACGTAAAAATGTATCTGACCGCATAAACATCCCTCCGTATATTTCGTTCAATGAGATTATAAAACGGAGACGGCAATATTACAATAGGTTAATCGCGTAACCTCGTTCAAAAATAGATTTGTATTTTTATACACCATGACAATTATTTCTTTTCACTCTTGACTTCTGCATGGAATTATGATAGATTGAGCAAAAGTCGGCTGAGATATTTCAGATATCAAGCAGAAAGGATGGAAAGGATGAAGAAAATGAGTGTTGCTTATGTGATTCTGAAAGTCATTATGTGGATAATGATCGTATTGTTTATCGGAGACTTTGTGATGCAAACGATCTCATATTCATTCTATAAAGGCGACAGAAAACTTGAGCAAGTAACATTTCAGCCCGAAAAAATACAAGTGGACGAAGGTTTGACAGGATATGGTTATGCTCTTGAACAAAATTCTGATAATGTGATTCTTTGCTTCGGTGGGTCAATGTATATTGCTTACAATACGGTGGGTATGTATTCAGGGTATTACGACTGTCCGTTCCTATCGGTGGATTACTATGGTACGCAGGAAAGCTCCGGAAAGATGAATCTGCAAACAATGCAGAAATCCGCTGAGGCTCTGTATGACTATGCAGCAATACACTATCCCGGAAAGAAGATTATCGTAATCGGACACAGCTACGGCTGCGGAATGGCAGCTTACTTGGCCAGTGTACGCAATTGCAGCAAATTATTTCTTTTATCCGGTTATCGAACAAGTGCGGATATGTATAACCGAATTCTCCCATTCTATTTGGGACCGCTTCAGGTCTTTATCAAAAATAACATTCGTGTGGACCAATATGCCATGAATACGACCTGTCCTGTGACCGTAATCGGCTCCGATGCGGATACAACACTTCCTGTGGAAGTTCAAAAGGAACTATCGAAGTGCTATGCCAATGCAGAATTAAAAATCTTTTCAGGTATCAAGCATGAAGATTATCTTGTATCTGCGGAGGTCATAGAATATGTAAAACAAAGCATTCAGTCAATGACATAACATAAGCTTAAATTTTTGTGTTATTGAAAGTGAAGATTAAATAAGAAACAATAATCATTCCTTGAATAATAGCAAAAAGATCAGGCAGGATCAATTACCTGCCCGACTTTCCTCTCTACATACTAAATGAACAACAATAATTCTTGTATCAGAATTCTTTTTTCTTCATAATGCGTATGCTAAGCATATAAGAAACACCTGATGCTAATGCACACACAGCGATGATCGCAAGAAGGACAACAGCCGGAGAAAGATTGTCAATAGTCCGAATCAGCTCGGTAATAGGAGTTTCCGTGCCACTGAAAAAGTCTTTTGCTGCGAATATCAGAACTGCTATGCAGCCAAATAAGATAAACAGAACGATCCTGCTTCTTTCTGAACCGTATTTCAGCTGCACAGGTATCATGATCGCTGACGACAGGTACATCACCGGGATAAAGGCTATCAGCATCGGCAATTCTTCGATCAGGTTTACCCCACTGCGGCGGACTGTATTTCCGATAAAGTACAGTATAGCTCCGATACACCAGGCTGCTGCGGACATCATCAGGCAGAACAAGTATTTTTCCCTGACGTATGTTTTTCTGTCGAAGGGCAATGTCATCAGAAATGCGAATCCGTTGTCATATTCGTCAAAGCTTATTGTTTTTATTGAAATTATTGCTGCAAGCATCGTGAGATATTCGATAATAAAAGAACCGTCCATTGATATCCCCATAACCAATGCCATAGTAAAGAAAATCAGAAGTGTCTGTTTTCTGGCGAAAGTAAGCCTCATATCTTTTTCTATAAGTCCCAACATATTATCTGCCTCCTGTCATCATTAAAATCAGATCGTCTATATTTCCTTTTTCGATTACTATCCCCGGATAGTTTTCTGTATAAAACTGCTTTTCGCTTGTAAAGCATGAATATCCGAAGTGCTCCCTTTTCGTGCTGAGAATATAGCTTTTATCAAGTTTTTCGTAAGTTTCATCATTTATTTTCAGTACAGCATAATTGCTCAGTATCGTATCGGTATCCTCATGAAGGATGATTTTTCCGTCATGGATCAGGTATATATCATCGCACAGCCCTTCAAGGTCTGACGATATGTGCGAGGAAAGAAGAATAGAACGTTTTTCATTATCAAGAAGATACTGACGGAACATATCAAGTATGTCGTTTCTTGCCTCTACATCAAGTCCTGCTGTGGGTTCGTCCATGATAAGCAGTTCTGATTTGTGACTGACAGCGGCAAGTACACGGAGCTTTGCCCTCATACCCGTAGAAAAGTCTTTTATTCTCTTATCAAACGCCAGCCTTTGTGAAACGCAATTCTTTCTGAAAAAATCCTCGTCAAATGTCGGATACATTTTTCTCAGGATGCAGATCACATCCTCTACACGCAGGTATGAACTGAATCCTGAATCAGAAAGAGCAGCTCCGATGGACTCCTTTTCTTTGCCTGTGAGCAAGGATGCCTCCTTGCCGTTTATAGTGACATGACCTTCATCGGGCTTTATCAGACCGAGTATAGCCTTTATTGTGGTACTTTTGCCGGCACCGTTTTTTCCGACGATACCCGTTACAGTCCCATCGGGTATTTCCATAGAAATATCAAGCAGAAAATCACCGTAGTTTTTTACCAGCTTATCAACCTTAACCATCAGTATTCCTCCAGTATGATCTTAACGATCTCAAGAATTTCGTCTTTGGAAAGACCGACCGCATTTGCCTTCTGTACAGCAGCTGCAAAGTCGTCCTCCACCGTTTTCCTTCGTGCTTCCATCGCAAGCTGTCGGTTTGTCGCGGCAACATAGGTGCCTTTTCCGTGTACGGTAACAACAAAGCCCTCTTCTTCCAGCTTATCATATGCTTTTTTTACTGTCAGAGCACTTATACGCAGCTTGCCGGAAAGTGCTCTGACAGACGGAAGCACTTCATTTTCCGCAAGACCGCCGCTTATGATCTCTTTTTTTACCTGATCCATAAGCTGTTC
>ONRO01000214.1 GCA_900320235.1 uncultured Eubacteriales bacterium | reverse complement strand
GCACCAAAGCACAGCCCGGTCAGTCAGAGTTATTCTGCTGTGATCGTGAATTGTCAGGGATAATCTTTTCAAATCTGAACATTTCATCCGGTCCCTCGCCGCTGCTGTCCGTATGATCTGAAAGGGAATGGTGGCTGCAAATGAATTCAACAATATGAAAACCACAGCGGTTAACATAAAAATGAATATTCCGCTTTTCAAAATACGGCGTCATTGTTTCCCAGATATGAACATCAGGGAATTTTTTTCTGCTTCACACCAGGCAGCATATCCGATACCCTTACTGTGAGCCTCGGGCAGGACAAAAAGAAGCTCAAGTTCTCCCCGATGACCGTTGATACTGAGAACCATACCGCCTGCGATTTTTTCATCAAGCATAATGCGCAGCGCAATCCCGTTGTCAATAGAGTTTTCTATTGTCTGACGTGAGATTATTTCTCCGTCCTCATCAAAATGTTCATCACGAATACCGAATTCTTCCACAGCTCCGTATCTGAAAGCCTGCTGATTATCAAGAATAAACTGTTCTCTGTCATTGTCCTTCAACGGGACAAGCTGAATATTTATATTATTCATATCATATTACCTCGCTGATTTTTTTGATCGTATTCTTATGTAAGAGAGGATTATCCGAGATTCAGACCCCTCTGATAGTTTCATAATAAATACAGGAATGAGTACATTTTCCGTTAAGAGCATCCCTGCAGATAGGCATTTTGCAAAGCTTCTGCATTTCATCATCATTGCGTCCGATACGTTTTCTGACATATCCTATGTTTTCAAAATTCATTTCTTTACCCTTTTCAATTGCAGCACAGGTATTTATCCAGACAACATTGCAATCTTCATGGGCACAAAGGTCAAATGACTGTCTGAAATCATATGAACCGGTGGAAAAGGATGGGACAATAATAAGAGTAAGCTTAAAGTATCTCATAAGCTGTTCCATGTATTTAGTAGTAATAAAGTCCTTACAGATAAGAACAGCAATACGTCCGATTCCTTCATAATGAAAAATATTGACTACCAAATTGGGTACAATTTCTTCAAGGAATCCATTATTCCCAATGATATAGCGGAAGGGATTCTGCTTGCTCTGAGTGCAGAGTATCTTGCCTGTTCTGTCTATTATTGCAGCTTTATTTTGTTTATCTGATAAAACTGACGGGAGAATGATAAGTGAAGGGATTTTTGCCTGCTCCTTTTCATTCAGAGCTTTCAGTCTGCTGCTGACATACTCTGCAGTATAGGGGTTACCGAGCAGTTCAGGAAACACAATAATATCACAGCCATGTTCAGAAGCTTCTGTTATTTTGTTCCATATCAGTTCGTTGTCCCCGGAGCAGAACAATTCCGGATAATTGACTCCGAAATACATTACTTTGTCATATTCATTTAATAATAAATCATAATGCCTTTCAAGTCTTAGCGGAGTTGCAGCGATCTTAAGACTTCTATGAGAGTCAAAGCCTTTGAAAAAGCCGTACGGCAGGAAGAAATGCTTATCGATAAGATCGCCAAGAACTGAGTTTTTAACCATAAGAAAATTATAAAGGAAGCTGTCCAGTCTGTTATAGCTGTGTGACAGTCTGTTTTTACGTTCCCAGATACAGGAGCACCTTGGCAAAAGACCTATTCCGGTTATTTCACGATTAGTATTCAGAACAACAGAAAAATCGTCTGACTGAAAATCTTTTATTTTATCTTTAAGAATTGTTTCAAGGGCTTCATCGAGAACCTGAAGAAGGCCTATCAGACCATAATAGTCAGAAGATTTTTTCAATGCTGCAATATGTTCATTAAGATTTTCAAAGAATTTATTATCAAGATCTGTCTTATGAAGCTGTCTGATTTCAGGCCGTGCACCATTATCAGACGAGAACAGAACAGGAATTGATCTGAGAACATCTTGTCTTATCTGTTCATTTGCAGACTCGGAAATACAGCTGAAATTCACAAAGAGAGTATCATTTTCATTCTGGTCAATAATGTAAGAGCATAGCTTAGCAATAATATTGAATATCTGAGGCACAGATTTTCCTCCTCGGATTCTAAAAAAATAAGAATTATAGTTTTCTCGCAAAATCCACGAATAATAATCTGGTACTATATTAACATAGTATAAGAAAATTAACAAATATTTTTTCCTCCGGCAGCGTGACCG
>ONRO01000134.1 GCA_900320235.1 uncultured Eubacteriales bacterium | reverse complement strand
CCGGAACAGACATCAAAACCATCCACAAGCACATTTCCTTCGGCAGACACAATGAGCACTTCAGACAAAGCAGGAATAAGGGATTCAGAAGGTTTTGCATGGGATAAGGGATGGACATATCTTACATCAGATGCAAAGCAGATCACAGATTATTCACTTCTGAAAGGCGGATGGAAAGCAACGATGATATCAGATCCTCTTGAACTGATGAATTCCTATGCGACTGATTATTTTAATGTCAGCTTTTCCGGATCAGCTTCCTCGGCAGAAGTCCGCATGAACTGGGGAATACGCATATCCAAAGCTGTGGGCACAGTAGATGCAAGCGATACATCCTCACCGATGAGCGGAAGCTTTTCATCAGGGAAACTGACAGCAAAAGGCTCTGGAAGCATTTCGATTGAAGGCTTTTATTATGAAAACGGTAAGGAATTTGCTGTTGGAACCTATACCTGGCCTGACGGAGTCATAGGTTATATAGGCCTGATAAGACCATAAGGAGGGATTATGAATGGCAAAATTTTGCGGGAAATGCGGCAAAAAAATGAATGATAACGATAAGTTCTGCCCTGTCTGCGGAAATCGTTCAGCCGGCGCAGGTATTCCTGTGCGTGCGCAACAGCGCCGGAGAAACAGATCCGGTGCATCGGATATTATTATCATTATTCTCTGCCTAATACTCTTTGTGAACGGAACGATTGCCGGAATATGGTATCCCGGATTCCTTACAGAGCATCCGGCAGAAGTTGATAATGAACCGAAGGATCCGATTTCAACTGAGGAATACGAAGAAGAGTTCAGAATCGGCAAAACCTCAGATCTGTCCGTAAACTATACTGACGAGGAAATGAATAATTCACCAAAATCCCGGGTAAGCGTTTCTCCGGAATCACCCTCTGCTGACTGCGGGAATATTCATATTGATTTCTCCTATAATCTGAAGGGAGATGATACCTTCAGCGTTACCACACTGCCTGAGAAAACCGACAAGGCAGCCGGACTGAGAATAAAGGCATATGATTTTTCACTTTCCTCCGGACAGAATGAATTCCCGACAGATGTAGTCATTACTGTTCCAAGGGATGAGGACGACAATATTACTACCTATTGGGCTACCTTTAATGAAGAAACTCAGAAATGGGAACGAATTTACAGTAAGCTCAGTGAAGACGGCAAAAACTATCTTGTCTATACAAACCATTTCTGCAAAAACGGAAAGGTCAGTGTTGCGCAGGAGCTTTATGAAAAGCTGTTCGGTGCATTAAAGGGCAATAAGGATGAAGCAAGAAAAGCTGCGAAGGATCTCAGGGGATTGTTCTATTATAACAACGAAATAAACGATAATACCAAGGACGAATATGTCATGATGTTTGATCCTGAGTATTTTGAACAGTATATGGACGACACATGTGTCAGCACACTTGACGAACTGGATGAAATCATCAAAAAAACACCGAAAGACAGATATGCCTATGTTTCGCCGATGAAATCACTTTTCGGATATAACGAGGAACCTAAAATCGGAATATCCGAAGCTGATGTTACAACTGCAATAGGCGGATTTGTGGAAACAGGTGCAGACCAGCTTGTCAAAGTGGGTCAGCTCGGCGGAAAAGCAGGACAGGCAGCAGCCATTGCAGGAAAGACAGGAGGCTTTGTTGCAAAAGGAGCAAGTGTTATTGGTCCGGTTGCATTTCTCTGGTCAGGAATAACTCTTAGCGGAAAGCTCACCACGGAGGTCGCCCAGGGAAAAACTACTGCACAGGCATTTGCAAATCACAAGCTTGATACCCTGTCCTTTATTGTCTCAGGAGTAGGTGTTACAGCCACAGCAGTTGCAAGTACAGCTGCCGGAGTAGTTGCAGCGCCTTATGTTGCCGCTGGCTGTGCTATTGCGGGAGTCGGTCTGTATGCGGCAAGTCTTGCAAATGACAGTGTCCGTGATCTGTCAGTAAATGAAAGGGTGTATCGTGAATACTATTCCCCTGAATATGGCAGTGCAAGGAGATTCTACTATATTTCAGTTCCTGAAAATGCTGATCCGAAAAAGAAAACAGGAGTAATAAAGAAAATAAAGGATCTCAGTCCCCAGCAGGATGCTGTTTTACAGAAGCTGATCAACAGCTACGGCGGACTGTCAGGCTATAACACAATGGGAATTGCTGCAGATGCAGAAAACTACAAAAACAATTATATCAATCAGGAGTGGGCAATTGCGCTTAAAGCACTTTACTATGTCAACGAAAAGCAACCTGATAAGATCGTTGAAAGTGTAAAAGAGTTTTATAATAATTATGCTGAAGCCTGCTTCAGTGACGGATGGAATACCTACAATCAGCTTGATAAGGATTACAGAAAGCGTAAGGGATATTATGACGGGTTTGTAATGAAAACCACCGAAACGGACAAGACTAATTTCATAAAAAACTATATGAACGAAATGATGAAGACACATGCACCTATCATAAAGGATATCAACGAAACCTTCAGTCATAAGGCAAAGGCAGGAATGGCAGAATTAGTATCAGATCAGCTTTCTGACCTGATGAACACTAAAATGGAATTCCGTGTTATAGACGAAACAGCAGGAGAATCAAGAAATGATTTTTACCGTTCTGTATATGCAGTGGATTATAAGTCAATCCCTGAAAACAGAAATGCTGTTGAGAAGGGGATTGCTGATTATAATCTTCCGATGAGGTTTGAGGATGTAACAGGTCCTCTGATCCTTCCGAGTATCTTTGACAAAAACAGATTCCATCCTTCAAAAACTGATGATTATCTGAACTATACCGATAATTTCATTCCACGATATAACAGCAAAAACGGAAATGTTGTTTTCACATGCAGTTTTTATCATTATATGCTTATGGGACTTCCTGATAATATGATCTTCCGTGATGTCGGGAGAGAGGATGACAAAGGTATTTCTGTTCCTATTGAGCTGAAAGAACCTGATAAGGACGGTGTAATACACATCACGCTGAATGTCAAGGGACAGGAGAAGCCAAAATCTTCTGCGGAAAAGCTGAAAATTGACATTTCTCCTATGGACTGGGACTATTCCGATGCCGCAAGAGCAGCAGTTTCTATTGATAAAAAACTGAATGTTGAAGTAAGTATACCTGCGGGAGAAAAAAGTGAAACAAGCGGAAAAGAAAACAGAACTTCAAAATGCAGTGCTATTCACATCAAGGCGAAGGCTCAGGAGCATGCAAAAGATTATTTTGACGTTGATGGAAGCTGGGAATGCTATGCTGAAGTCCGAAATCTGAAATTATACAGAACATACAATTCATATAATAAAGACAAGCCGAGTTACAAAGTAAAACACGTCTATACATTTAATGGTACTATCACGCTGAAATGCGAGAAAGAACGTGACGTTACAGAAGTGAAAGTTATACTTCCTTCATATGTTGACGAAAAAACTGAGAGAGAATACTACTATTCAGATTATTACGATGACAAAGAGGAAGTCAGGAAGACAACCATCAAAGGCAGTGAGCTTTCATGGACACTTACAAATGAATGACGAAATCATCACATGATTAAGTAACGTAAGAGGGTCAGCCGCCTTATCCGGAACAAAATAATGACGGGAAGCCGTATATCAGTCGGCTTCCCGTTTTTGTGTGTTTGTTGATACTAATATTCAATAAAACAGGAAGCATGAGAAATCGGAGGCTTTCGGCACACGAAAACCTGACCAAAGGCTATGGGTCTTATCTGCCTGCTCGGTCGGTGCTGCTGTTTTGCGGCGGTGACCGGGTAAAACTTTATCAGGCTGACTAAAACGAGAAATCTGCCCGGCACCCCAAGGGCACTTCCTTCGGGCGCGTCACTCTACTGAATCAAGGATACAGCGTTACGCTGAGTGTATAATTATTATTGGCAATATGCTTTAAAAATGCAGTTCAGGCTCAAAAAAGCCGGGCAGTGCCCGAGTAAAATTTTTT
>ONRO01000090.1 GCA_900320235.1 uncultured Eubacteriales bacterium | reverse complement strand
GCCATTGTTTATTTTTACTAATGAGCTTTTTAATAAAATATAAAATATGTTTCTAAACTGTTAAATCAGCGTTGAAATCTTTTAATTCTCAGCCTTTTTTTCCTATTTTGTAAAGTTTATTTGTCATTTTATACAAAGTGTATTTTTAAAAGCTATGACTAATTTTTCACAGTCAGTTTTGTGCAAATAAAGCAAAAGTTTTTTACTATTATTTCATTTACAAACTGTTATATTCTTACATATTATACTTTTTGTAATATCAAACCAGCCTGAGCGCACCGATCAGCACCAATATCACTCCCGAAGCAATACTGAAATACACTTCCTTTACGTCCCGCAGTTTTGCAGCACGGCTTCCTATGAATTCTCCCGCACACAGAAAGGCAAGCTGAAATACCGCACAGAACAACGGAACAAGAAAGTCATCATATGTCAGACCGAAGCCTGCGGCAAAAGAATCTGCCGATACTGCCGCACCGATATACAAAGCTTCTCTGAGGTCTATACTTTTGGATCTGTCCATATCGCCAAGTTCGGGCTTTGTAAGAATTCCTGCTGCCTTTTCCACTGTATTCCTGCTGTCATCGCTGTCAGATGAAAACTCCTCTTTCAATGCTCCGATAATAATATAAGTTCCGAGCAGCATTATCAGAATGCCTCCTGCTGTACGGACAACATTTTCCGTCAAAGCCCCGCCGATCAGTCCTCCGAAAAAAACAGCCGCTGCTGTAAGGGAGCCGGAAACGACAGCGATTGTAAGCCTTGACAGAAACGGAGTTCTTATTCCCCTGACCCTTATTGAAGCGCCGATACCCAGTGCATCTATACTCAAAGCTGCTGAAAGCATAATAGTTCCGGTAATATTCATTTTTACACCGCCTGAAATTCATATTCTCTACATAATATGCTTTTGGCGGTCAGATTGGGAAAGTCGTAATATACAGTTTGTAATATTAATATTGTTTATACTATTTGTCTATTATAATCCTCCTTACGCTAATTTTATACGATTTGTACATTTTAATCTATATATACTGTTTGTTAATCATCACTAATCCGAAACTGTAAAGCACAAGATACTAATATACTTTTTGTATTTTTTATTATCTTTTTAACGTTTTGTATATATTGTCTTGATATTAAAACTAATACATAAACAGTTAAAATATACTATCTGTATTATTTTTATTTCATATACGAACTGTTTACAATTCGTTTGCCACAGCAGGACTACCCTCTGAGGTGTATTATACTATTCGTTAATTATTCTTTTGACGATCACATTATACAATGTGTACACAAAGTCTTTTTATACGTTTTGTATTATTTTAAATTTGTGTACAAATTGTCAATTTTCTATAAACCGGACTGTGTACGCAAAGCAAATGATTATACAGTCTGTATTATTTTTCTAATATTTTACCGAAAGTTCATTTTCCCGGACTTTTTCTCAGAAATAGTTTTATCAGACTTTTCAATGGGCTGAAAAAACTTTTAACGGATCCAATCGCTTGATTTTTCAGCATTTTCTTATTTATTATTTATCATTTTTTCCACCTCTCCGACCAGAAGCGGTACAAGTGACAAAGCAGCTGTTATCAGCCAGCAAAGAGGTGAAAGAGGAACTGTTCTGAAAATTGATGACAGCAGCGGTACTGAAATCACAGATATCTGCATTACCGCACCGATCACAAATGAACCGATCAAAGCCGGATTTCCTTTCAGCCCGACTTTAAAAAGCGATTTGTCACTTCTCAGATTGAATGAATGTACAAGCTGGCTCAGACTCAGAACGGCAAAGGTCATTGTCCTTCCGGTAACAGGCTCTGCGCCCTTGTCAAAGAAAACCCTTCCTATCGTAAATGCAAGAAAGGCAAGAGCACCGATAAAACAGCCTTCTACAATTATTGAGCGTACATTTTCCTTTGTAAAAATACTTCTTTTACTCTTTTCCGGCATAGATTCCATAATATCGGCTCTTACAGGCTCTGAACCAAGTGCAAGTGCCGGAAGTGAATCAGTCACAAGATTTATCCACAAAAGCTGTATTGCAAGCAGAGGCGCCGGAAGCTGCATCAGAAAGGCACAAAAAACGGTAAGTATTTCCCCTATATTGCTTGAAAGAAGAAAATGAATTGTCCTTCCTATATTGTCAAAAATACCTCTTCCCTGTTCAACCGCATTTACGATCGTTGCAAAGTTATCATCTGTCAGTATCATATCCGCAGCATTCTTTGCAACATCAGTTCCGCTCATTCCCATCGCACAGCCGATATCTGCACACCTGAGTGCCGGAGCATCATTAACTCCGTCACCGGTCATAGCAACAACTGCGCCCCGGCTCTGAAAAGCCTTTACTATCCTGACCTTATGTCCGGGAGATACCCGGGCAAATACAGAATAGCTGAAAATATCTTTTTTCAGCTCGCTGTCTGAAATTCTGTCAAGCTCTGCACCGGTCGCACATTTATCTCCCCTGCGGTATATTCCCAGCTTTTCTGCTATTGCCTTTGCTGTAATTATATGATCTCCTGTTATCATAACCGTCCGGATTCCCGCCTTCCTGCAAAGAGATACAGCGCCGTAAGCCTGCTGTCTCGGCGGGTCTGTCATACCGATGAAACCGGAAAATGTCAGCCCCTTTTCAAGCACGGATCTGTCCGGACGCTGAGCAGTATCCCTGAATGCTGCTGCGATCACCCTCATTGCCTGACCTGCCATTTTTTCATTTTCAGCTTCAAGACGTTTTTTATATGCGTCAGTCAGCGGAACGCTTTTTCCCGACAGCCTTACAAAGCTGCACAATCCCAGAAGAATATCAGGAGCACCCTTTACTATCGTGCGGTATCCTCCGGAGGAAAGTCTGTGGACGGTTATCATTCTCTTTTGCTTTGAATCAAAGGGTATCTCATCCACACGTCTGTATTTTTCATCAAGTGCATTTTTAAACTGTCCTGTTTTTTCAGCTGCTGTGACTATCGCTGTTTCTGTCGGGTCGCCTGAACCTTTTTCTGCTGTACTGTTGTTGCACAAAGCGCCGAGCGACAGCAGGAACATCCCATCAGCACTGTGTGCGCTGATGCTTCCGGAAACATCGGACAATGCTTCAACCGTCATTTTATTCTGTGTCAGTGTTCCTGTCTTGTCAGAGCATATCACGCTTGCACTGCCCAGTGTTTCAACCGCCGGAAGTCTGCGCACGACAGCCCTCTGCGCTGCAAGCTTTCTTACACCGAGCGCCAGAACTATGGTTACAATTGCCGGAAGTCCTTCCGGAATTGCTGCCACTGCAAGACTTACAGATATCATGAACATATCAAGAGGAGGTATTTTCTGAAATATGCCAAGCGCAAAGATTATTAAGCATATTCCGACTGCACATATGCCGAGTACCTTTCCTGTCGAGGCAAGGCTTTTCTGAAGAGGTGTTCTGGGACTGTCACCGCTGTCAAGCATTCGTGCGATATTTCCGACCTGAGTATCCATTCCCGTTCCCACAACAACTGCCCTTCCGTGGCCTGATGTGATATATGTCGAGGAATAGATCATATTGACCCTGTCAGCTGGCGGAGTATTTTCCGGAAGTATTATATCCGCCTGCTTTTCACTCGGAACTGCTTCTCCTGTGAGGGAAGCTTCCTCCGCCTTCACAGCAACCGCCTGAGCAAGTCTTGCATCAGCACAGACAAGGTCGCCGGCTTCAAAGACAACTATATCTCCGCAGACAAGCTCTTCTGAAGGTATTGACCGGATTTTTCCGTCACGGACTACCCTTACATGCGGTGCTGAAAGCTTTTTCAGTGCCTCGATTGCTTTTTCCGCCCTGCTTTCCTGTACAGTACCTATTACAGCATTCAGAACCACGATCAGCAATATCATTATCGGATCGACAAGATCGCCGTCCTCGCTTACTATTGCAATGCAAAAGGATACTGCCGCCGCAATAAGAAGAAGCAGCACCATAAAATCCGTAAACTGCAGAAAGAACTTTACAATGATACTTTGCTTTTTCTTTTCTCTGAGTACATTTTTTCCGTATTTCAGAAGTCTTTCCCTTGCCTGTGAGCTTTTCAGTCCGTTGCTGATGTCTGTCCGCAGCAGTCTTGCTGTTTCCTCACTGCTGAAATTGTGCCACTGCATATATATTTCCCTCCCTGATATCAACATCATCATTACAATATATCAACAGCCTTCTGAAAATATACCATGCTGACATAAGGCATGACTTATGATATCCGGAATAATATAAAGTCCACATCTTCTGATGTGTTCTGATTTCAGCAAAAAAAGCACCGCAGTCCGCTTTATACGGATTACGATGCTTTTCTGTTTCAGCAGATATTGAGTTCACCGGGGGTGAAATTATCATTTCTGATTGTTCTGTGTTTCCTGCTGAGCGATATTCTGACCGGACATGTTCTTGCTGAATAACGCTGCTGCTTCTGCAAGACGCTTTTTGTATCTGCTTTTCATAACAATGAAGATTATTATACTTGCAGCAAGCATTACTGCGGCAAATCCGAGAACGACAAATGAAATTACTTTCAGAACATCTGCCACTACACCGACAGTTTCCGGATCGGAGATATAGACCATTGTCGAATAATTTTCCGGATCACAGTATATTGTAACCTTATCAGAAATTTTATGATCACCGGATATTGTACCGTGATATTCCACACCGTTTTTATCATGATACACTATCTCACATTCAGTCCTGTATTCATCATCCGAAGATGACCACTTTCTTTCTGAACTTACAACCACAGCACTTACTTCGTCATAGCCCTTGACCATTTCGGTCGTAAATCCCATTATTGCCGTGACAAACAGCATTACAACACCCACAAATCCTACTATAACGGATAATACTATTCCGATTATAAGTACTATGACCGAATGATCCTTTATCTGTTTCTGCGGCTGCATCTGGTAGGAGCTGAATTGCATCTGATTGTTCATAAAAAGCACTTCCTTTCTTTTAAAAGCAAACAATTACTGTCACCATTTTGTACAGATTAATTATTTATTAATTATAATTATACACTATCGGCGTATTTTTATCAATATAATTATTTCCCAGCCGCCGCCGGCAGCGTGACGCGCCCGCAGAAAGTGCCCTTGGGGTGCCCTGCACCCTTGATTCACAGCTTTGATAGTCTGAAAAAGTTTTACTCGGACACCGCCCGGCTTTATTGAACCTGAACTGCTCATATTTTTTCTGCTTTAAAACTCACAGAAAAATTTAATACTAACTTTCATTTTCATATTTCAGGATTTATAATAAAACTCAGGCTTTATTCTGTTTTTACATACTTATGTTCAGCTGAGGCGATGAAGATATCCTGCGCAATTCTTTGTCAGTAACGGCAAAAAAAACAACCGCCCTATTGGACGGCTGCTTTAAGATGTTGGCATCTTCCTATCTTCCCGGGACGTCACCATCCGAGTATTTTCGGCACTATCGAGCTTAACTTCCGTGTTCGGCATGGG
>ONRO01000140.1 GCA_900320235.1 uncultured Eubacteriales bacterium | reverse complement strand
GTTTTTGCTGTGTTTACTGAGCTGCTGATTTCAAAGCGGATATCCCCGTTATAACTCAGCGCTGTTCCGGGTGTATCAGTAAGTGTAAGCTCAGATGTCGTTCCCTCTGAACTTACTTCTATTCGATATGTTATGCGTTTTTTTAACGGGTCATAGCTGCCTTCTTTTCTTATGCCGGCATTATGAATATTTTCACTCCTTAGTGAATACGATGCTCCGTTGACTGAGAATTCATCATCCTCATTCCCGCCGAGGTATCCCCTGAGTGATATCCGGATAACAGCTGAGGAAGAATCCCTGAATTTTATCATGTGGATAGTATCTTCTGTATTCCATTTCAATATCAGCTGATCGTTTTCTTTATCATAGATAACCGGATTATTCGCCAATGTACCCCATTTCCCAAGATCAACATTCATCATCATGGAATAATCATCGCTTAGCCTGAATCCGTGCGGAAGAGCAAAGGTCATCGGGCTGCTGTCAGTTTCAAACTGCAGATCACGTCTTTCTTCAAAACACAGGTCAAGACTGTACATTACTCCTTTTCTGTATTCTATTGTCTCCGTCGGTGGTGTGTTCTGATCGAATACCTTATCTCCTACGCTGAGCTTCCAGCCTGTAAGAAATTCTCCGAGGTCCGAAGAAAACCTGATCTCTGATGCAAAAACAATAATACTGTTCAGCAAAAGGCTTATGATAAGCAGCAAAGATATTACTACTGAACAGTTTCTTTTATTTTTTATCATACTGCTTATACCCCTTCTCTCTGCACAGGCGTTTTCTGAAAATCCTGATTATAAGAATAATACCCGGAATAATTACTAATACTGCCGGAAGTAATACTGTTGTATAATCTCCTGTACGCATTATTTCTATGACATTATTCAGTGTCATACTGCTTTTTTCCTTTTCTGCTGACGCTTCACTTTCTGCTGAACTTATTAAAGATATCGCGGTATCTGAGCTGATTCTGTCCCGGAATTCAAGCTTTTCCGGCTTTCTCTGTCTGTCCCCAAGCTCAGCACTTACAGAATAACTCAGACCTCTTTCTACGTTATTTACAACAAAAATCGTCACATGATACACCCTCGTATCATATATGACCTTTTTGTTGCTTCCCTGTTCTTCATATACCTTGTACACATATGTTCCAGGCTCATTTACAGAAAATACAAATCTTCCTGTTTCTGATCCTTTCAGCCTGAGCTGCATTTTTCTTACATCAGCAGCTTCTTCTGATTCAAGTATTATCTCATGTATTTGCTCATACCCTTCATCCGCTTTTATGCTGGTAACAGGTATTTCAATTTTTACCGGATAGTATTCACTTGCTGAAACCTTTATATTACAACAAAAGCTCAGATATACAGCCACTATAAATATGCAAAGCTTTCCTGCAGTTCTGACAGCGATCCCCTCCTTCCCTCATCATCTTTCCGCAAAAATACATTCATCACTATTTATATGATATTTGCAAATACAACTGTCCTTGTATCATCACCTTCTCCGGTACAGGTTGATAATCCGAGTATTTTTTCCCCCGGAACAGATATCATTACCAAGGCATGGCTGCGTATATACTTTCGTATATCTCCTGTACCGGGATCAAAAACTGTTTTTTCCTTTGCACTTGTCTGTATTACTGCAAATACTTCAAGCTGTTTGCTTTTTTCACTTTCAGTTCCGACAAGCAGTGTCCCCCTGCAATGCTCTTTCATATATGTCTTGTCAAGATAAGCATCAAGTGCGCCGAACATTTTTCCGAATTCCATATGATGACCGTATATCAATGAATATTCATCTGTAAAACGTGGATCATTACGGCAGTCAAGAAAAATACTTCCACCGAGAGAATATCTGCCGAAAGGATCTGTATTCAGATACCTGATATTATCTGTATAATGCATGACCGGATAATCAATTCCTGTATTATCAATTGTCAGCCACGCTGCCATATCTTCTGATAAGGTGGAAGGTTCATTTTTCTTCTTCTCAGTTACTGCTCCCGGCTTATATTTTAAATAACTGTCATCTGTGATAAAACTGTAAACATACCAGCTGTCATAAATACTCCATGATACTATAAGTAATATGATAACCAGTATGAGCATCATAAGATGCTCATACCAGATATTCAGTTTTTTCCAGATTTCAAGCAAGACTTATTCTTCCTCTACTGTTTTTCTTTTTCTGTTTCTTACAGCAAGTATGACTATTCCGCCGACCAATGCTATTCCGAGAACGCAAAGAGGTATTACTGCAAAAATCACTCCGGTCGGAATAACTCCGTTTCTTGTATTAATAAAGCTGATATCAACATCCTGATCGATACCGGAACTGTTTTCTGCTACATCAGCCTTTGAGTCTGCAATATCTTTCAGATCGCTTGTCGTATATGACGGACTATAATCCTCCTTTCCGTCACGAACAGAATAGCCTGTTCCCTCTGAAAGACCTCTGACAGTAATATACTGACCGTGCTGAAGATAGAAAGTCTGTTCTGCTCTGCCGTCAGCATCTGCTCTGACTGAGTCAGGCTGGACAATATCTTCAGGTATTACTTTAGTCGCACTGTTCGGATTTTTACTTATTGAAATATCCGCATTTCCGTCTGTTGTATTTTCATTATTGTCATCAGAGTAGGATACAGAATATACTGTTCCGGGCACAGCACCTGTGATCTCAAGATCAAACCTGAAATATTTATCTCTGGACGCCTGATTTCCGCTTACAGCTTTTCTGAATGTCAGATCGTATGATCTATATTCATTGGTAAATCCCTGTGACTTATAGTCAGAGCTTTCTGCTGCCGGCTCCTGTGCTGTTGCGCCGGAAATCACCTCGCCGTCTGAGCCATACTGTGTATCATTTATTGTTATTGATGAAGGTGATGAGTGAAGAATATATCCACTTACTTTCAGCTTTGTCAAATCTCCATTATCTGTATTATCTACTACATAAACATCAAGTACCCTTGTGTTATCTTCATCATATGTGATGCCCTGTGAACTTCCCTGTGTTTCTGTTATTATATACCGGTATATTCCGGGTTCGTCAAACCCGACACTGCTGAAATCAAGAGCTGCCGTTTTTTTTGCATATTTTTCGCCCGGATCAAGATTTTTTACATAATCAGTGGTTTCCTTCTGTTCATAGGTCTTTGTACTGTCAGCTGAACTGAAAGAAATCTCAAACTTACAGTCGTTTTTCACTTTGTCAGAAATACCTTCTCCGCTGAAAACAATCTTCTCAGGTGTCGGACCTGCATTAACTGCAAAGGTTCTGCCCTGTGAATCAAAACTCTGTTCCTCACCTGAAGAAAATGTGTACTCAAATGTTACATTCGGGACATTTGCACCCTCATCCATTACAAGATACTTATCAAAACC
>ONRO01000047.1 GCA_900320235.1 uncultured Eubacteriales bacterium | reverse complement strand
TTCTGACTGAACTATATAAATGATTATATAAATTAAAATGTCAGTTTTCTTTGTATTCAGAAGCTGACAGCATTTCCTTGATTTTCTTTCTTTTCAGCATTCTGCCGCTGACAAAAACGAATTCCTCCGGGTTTCCCTGTGAGAGCTTTTCAAGCTCTTCCCTGTCCGCTTCAGGGCTTTCTTCCTTTTGAGGCTTTTTTTCAGCATTATCACTGCCCGGCTTTTCTGAAATCACTACCTTTTTCTCAAGCGTTATAAATGTATTATAAACTACAATATATGAGCAAAGTACAGGCATAAGAAGTATGAACGGTACTGCAAGCATTATAAGCGAAATAAGTACGTCACCTGTGATCATCAGCCCGGAAAAAATAAGTGCAGACATCAGCATATATGAAAGTATTACCTTTATATGTCCGCCAAATCCGCCGATAAAAAGCAGAACAGCGTTTTTTACTGCCTGACCAGCACTGATGTCAATTGTAACAAGCATTGTCAGAAATGAGTTTTCAAAGCAGATATAGAAAATCACAAATACAAGGCTTGAAATAAATGCTGCAAGTATCACAGGATTTGACAATCCGCCCCTGTACAGCGAAAATGTCAGGATTATTCCGCTGATAATCGGATACGCAATTATTCCGTTTATCAGAAAAGCTTTCCAGCCTGATTTTATTCCAAAGCTGAAATCCCGCCATGCTTTTATTTCTTCTCCGAGCGTCAGTCGTTTTGCAATATTGAAAAGACCCGCTGTAAACGGTGAAAGCAAAGGTATTATCAGAAGCAGTACAAAAATACTCTGTGATACATACATATTTATCAGAAGAAAAGCTCCAATGAATAGCACAGCCGGAACTGAGAACATCAGGTTCACAAGCGTAAGCTGTCCTAATTCATCCATATATCCGCCGAAAAAATCAGCAAGACCATATACCCTTTTTTTCTTTCCCTTCATTAAATACACTTCCTATATTCTTATTTATTCACACATGATCAAAAGCCGAATATCCATGAAAACATCAAAGAAAAAATCATATCTGCTGCTGATGCCATAGCTGTTAAAAACAACAGCCACAGCATTGACAGCATATACTGCTTTATCCGCACAGCCGGATCATCTCTTACTGCTCTTTTAAGAAACATCGATACAAGCATCAGCGAATTTGAAAAGGCTTCTTTGGCCGCCGCTGAGATCACAAGAGCAAATAAAAATGCCCCCGGCAATATCACAAGGATATTACAGAATATCCCGGGAATACCATACTGTGAATAGATATATCCAGCTGTCAGTCCATATCCGTAGCCCTTGATAAAAGGCAGAAACGGTACTGCTGCCTCTCCCCACAAAGTAAGGCCTGTCAGAAAGACCGCCAGCAGAAAAATGAAATTTGATGCAAATGATGCCGTGAACAGCCGGAATATTTCTGTTCCTGTTCTCAGCTGCATATTCGTCAGAAAAATTATATCAAGCGATTTCATCAGTTCGCTGTCTGCAAATTTTCCACTCAATGCACCGACCGCTGCTCCGGCTGCCGCTATACAGATAAATACTGCCCACAACAGATTTTTTCTGATATTTGTCCCGTTTTTTTCCGGAAAAAAACTATTTCTTATCCTTCCGGCTAAAATTATATTCTTCATAATTATTATCTCCCCTGTGCTTTGAGGAAACACCGAGCTGTATTCATCTCTCTTATCCAGTGTTTCCGCAGTTGATAATAATTATGCTGAGCCGACCGTTATTTATGCATTATAGAATGCTTCGGCATAACGGACACTATCCATAGCATCAGGTCCGTAGTGATCTGCGCCTATCATATCAGCATATTCCTGATTAAGAACTGCGCCGCCGACTATCACCCTGATACTGCGGTCAGTTTCATTCAGAAGCTTTATTGTTTCCGCCATTGCCGGAACAGTTGTTGTCATAAGCGCACTGAGCCCGACAAGCTTGCAGTTATGCTCAAGCGCACAATCCCTGATCTTTTCCGGCGGAACATCTCTGCCCAAGTCGTAAACCGTAAATCCGTAGCTTTCCATCAGCACCTTCACAATGTTTTTTCCGATATCATGTATATCTCCCTGTACTGTTGCAAGAACTATTGCCTTGCTCTTATCGCTCTGCTCCGCAGGAATATTCCTTTTCACCACTTCAAATGCAGCTGAGGCAGCATCAGCACTCATAAGCAGCTGCGGAAGATATGCTTTTTTCTGTTCAAATGCTGTTCCGATCTCATTGAGGGCAGGTATGATATGTCCGTTGATTATGTCAAGCGGCGCGGTATCCTTTATCAGCTCTTCAGTTTTCTGTGCTGCGCTTTCCTTCAGTCCCTTGACGATCGATGTATGCAGGTTTTCCTCTGTTTTCGGCGCATTTGTCTTTGTACTGTTATCAGCTGATGCTGATGCATAACCGATATAGTCAGTGCATCCGCTGTCGAGCATATTCAGTGCTCTGTATGCATAATATACATTCATCATTGCTGCTGAGAACGGGTTCATTATCGCACAGTTGAGTCCTGTCTGAAGTGCATTTGCATAGAAAGTTGACGTAATCAGCTCTCTTTGCGGAAGTCCGAAGGATATATTTGATATTCCAAGACTTGTTTTTACACCGAGCTTCCTTATCATACGAACTGCATCAAGCGTCACCTTTGCACTTTCCGGATTTGATGAAATTGTCAGCGCAAGCGGATCGACTATTATTTCTTTTTTGTCGATGCCGTACTCTGCCGCACGCCTGATAATCATTTCAGCTACCTCAGCACGTCCCTTTGCAGTTTCAGGTATACCCTTTTCATCAATTGTCAGAGCAATTAGTCCGCCGCCGTATTTTGCAACAAGTGGCAGTACATTTTTCATGCTTTCCTCTGTGCCGTTCACTGAGTTCACAAGCGGCTTTCCGTTATACATACGCATCGCTGCCTCAAGTGTATCGGGCTTTGTGGAATCTATCTGCAGCGGAAGATCTGACACAGACTGTATTGCCGCAACACATTTTTTCATCATTTCTGTTTCGTTTATTTCCGGCAGTCCGACATTTACATCAAGTATATGACAGCCTGCATCAGTCTGCTTTATTGCTTCGTTAAGTATGTAATTAAGGTCTCCGCTTCGCAGTGCTTCCCTGAGCTTTGGCTTTCCTGTCGGGTTTATTCTTTCCCCTATAAGCACAGGATCCTCATCAACGAATACTGCATGGGTATATGAAGATACAACGGTCAGATTCTTTTTCTCAGGAACCCTATACGGAAGGTCCCTGGTTTTTTCAATTGTTTTTGCTATGAATTCCGGTGTTGTTCCGCAGCAGCCGCCGAGGATTGTCGCCCCCCTCTGTGTCAGTTGTACCATATAGTCAGAAAATTCTTCTGCACCGATATTATAGACTGTTTCACCGTCACGAACCTCAGGCAGTCCTGCGTTCGGATTGACGATCACAGGAAGTGACGAATACTTAGCAAACTGCTCCATGATTTCAAGCATAAGATCAGGTCCGAGTGAACAGTTCATTCCGACTGCGTCCACCCTCAGTCCCTCAAGCATAGCTGTCATTGCTGCCGGGTCAGCGCCTGTCATCAGCTTTCCTGATGCGTCAAATACATTTGTCACAAATACAGGCAGATCGCTGTTTTCCTTTGCTGCAAGAACAGCTGCCTTTGTTTCATAGCTGTCGTTCATGGTTTCAATCAGAATCAGATCTGCTCCGCTTTCGGCGGCAACCTTTACGTTATCAGCAAATATTGAAACAGCGTCCTCAAATCTGAGCTGACCGAGAGGCTCAAGAAGCTGACCTGTCGGTCCCATATCATATGCAACATATGCATTTTCCCTGCCCTTTGCAGCAGTTTTTGCACAGTTTATTCCTGCTCTGATAAGCTCAGCGTAATTTTCAAATTTTTCCCGGTTCACACCGAAGGTATTTGTTTTAACAATATGAGCGCCGGCATCAAAATACATATTATGAAGCGAAATGATTTTTTCAGGTTCTGTAATATTCCACAGTTCCGGCGATTGTCCTGCCGGAAGACCCATTGACTGAAGGAGAGTTCCTGTTCCTCCGTCAAAATACACTCTTTGTTCTTTTATCAGTTCAGTTATTTTTTTCATTTTTTAATCCCCATTATGGCAGTTATTGATTTTACAGGTGTCATAAGATATGCGCTGCTCAGCGTTATTCCCAGAAGACCGTGACCGTTCAGACGTTCAAGAAACGGCTTCTGAAATTCAAGCGAAAAATCACCATATCCCGGGCTGAACCTTGGCACACACTGAAGTCCGTTACTCATTTTACTTACCGCATAATCCGCAAATGAATCTATCGCTGCAGAAGCGAGAGCATCCGTGACAAAATGTTCCGCCTGAGATATCACTCTGAGTTTTGCAAGTTCCCTGTCAACGGCTATTCCTGAAGTGAGTGCCATTGCAAAAGCTTCATCGCAATCCCTCAGATTATTATACAAATATCTGCTCCCGACTCTCATAAACCCGAAGTCACATACATTTTCCTGAGGTTTCTGAACCGGAATCCGGATATATACGCATTTATAGCTTATAACCTTCATCAGCTTTTCACGGCAGCTTTCTATCAGTTCACTGCTGTAACCTCTTGCTGTTCCGAGTCGCTGAGCAAGCTCGTTCCTGTTGATCTCAACTTCATCAGAAGCCGCTCTTATCATCATTATATCTGAGCTTTTCACACAATCAGCCTCCTTTTCCGCTCATAGCTCACCATTTATATTTTTTTATTATATCATACAACACCCTAATATTCAACCGTCGGCAGCGTGACGCGCACGCAGGAAGTGCCCTGGGTGCCCTGCACCCTTGATTCACGGTTTTGATAGCCTATAAAAATTTTTCTCCGGCACCGCCCGGCTTTTTTGAGCCTGAACTGCTGATATTCTTTCTGCCTAAAAACTCCCAGAATTATTTTACACGAACGGCGTGCCGGCAGCGTAACGCTGCCTTTCTTTTGACGCGTTTCCGTAAGGGAACGTCTTATGCTATAAAATCAGAAAAAGAGATTAAATCAGAAGTGGTACAAACCTGACACACTCACACGGAACTGACTGATGTTTTAAACTAATAATAAGCTTAACAACCCTGAACAATCTCATACTAAACTGACTGATGCCTGAAAACAAAAAGACGTGTGACAAACTCGCCAGACTCATAAATCACTGCTTCTCTTTAAAGCTGGAAAAACTGCCGCAGATTACTCTGCGGCAGTCCTTAATATGCCTTTTCAAGGCATTATACTGTTTTATTTTGCTGTGATTGTGTAGGTCTTAGCAGATACTGTTCCGTTTGCATCAACTGCAACTGCTCTGAGATCGTAATCAGCAGCTGCTGTGGGTGTAAACTTAGCATATGTCTGCTTTGCATTACCATAGCTGAGCTTGTTCCACTTTGTGTTGGAAGATCTCTTGAAGAAGAACTGATATGTGATCGGCTTTGTGCCGCCTACTGCTCTTCCTGAAATTGTGATCGTTGTGTTTGTCTTGACAGTTGTATCCTTGTTGATAAGTGAAATATTTGTGAGTGCCATGCTCTTTACAACTGTTACTGTGAATTTAGACTCAGCTGTTTTGTT
>ONRO01000329.1 GCA_900320235.1 uncultured Eubacteriales bacterium | reverse complement strand
TTTCTTTACTCGTGCAACAGAATTGATGATGTTATTATTGTGTCCGTGAGCAGAATCAAGTACGAGAACATCGACCTGAGCTTTGATAAGCTCTTCAACTCTTTCAAGTACATCCGGAGTGCCGCCGATAGCAGCACCGCAGAGAAGTCTGCCGTTAATATCTCTTGCACTGTTCGGATACTGAACTGATTTCTCAATATCTTTTATTGTGATAAGTCCCTTGAGAATTCCGTTGTCATCAACGAGAGGGAGTTTTTCAATCTTATGCTTCTTGAGAATAGCCTGTGCCTGGGTAAGTGTTGTGCCGACCGGTGCGGTAACAAGCTGACCCTTTGTCATGACATCTGCAATGCGCTGGCTGTAATCGCTTTCATCCATGAAGCGGAGATCACGGTTTGTGATAATACCTACAAGCTTGCCGTCTTCACAGATCGGAACACCTGAAATCTTATATTTTGCCATAAGCTTATTTGCATCGTTTACATAATGAGCCGGGCTGAGGAAGAAGGGATTGACAATTACGCCATTCTCCGATCTTTTTACTCTGTCAACAGCATCTGCCTGCTGTTCGATTGTCATATTCTTGTGGATGATACCTATACCACCCTCACGAGCTATTGCAATAGCCATACTTGTCTCCGTGACGGTATCCATAGCTGCCGTCACAAGCGGAGTATTGAGCTTGATTTTTTTGGTGAGGTGTGTGCTTATATCAACGTCCTTTGGCTGAACATTGGATTCACCGGGAATAAGCAGCACATCGTCAAAGGTCAAGCCTTCTTTTCCGAATTTCTGATTGAAATCTACACTCAACATTCTGAATTCCTCCCCATTGTTTTTTCTTTATATAGTATTAGATTATACAACAACAGATATTTTTTATTATTCTTTAAAAGAATATATAAATGTAAATTTATTACATAAATGTGAATTTTAACTGTGTACGGAACAGGATAGCAAAAAGCCGCGGCAGGGAGTGGCTGCCGCGGCAACGTGTATTATTAATCATAATAAGGAATGATCCGTCGTGAAAAACCAGGAAATATCAAATCATAAATCAGCTTTCAGGAACAACTCCGTGATTGTTTTCGTAGCAATGTGTTAGCCATTTATTGATATTATCTGTGAAATATTTATTCTCTGAAAGTTTCAGATCAGAGGGCTGATTGAGTGCATTGAAAAGATAATATTCAAAATAAATAAAATCATCGCTTCCTTTATTGTAAAGAAATGCTGAATCAGAGTCAAGGGTGTTGTAGTATTCCTGCGGAGAATATTCAGGCTTGATAGGAGCATCAAGAGTATTTGCAGCGTAGTAGTCAGTTGTAACACCGGGAATATTATCTACACAGACTGCGTTGAAGCTTTCCTTGTTTTTATTGGATTCAAACAGGGTATGCAGATAATTCGGACCAAGAACATCCCAGACGGGCTTATAATTAATTTCCTTGACGGAGTTTGTTATAAGATAGTAATAAAAAATATTTTCAAGTTCGTTTGAAACATACCAGCCGTTTTTATAGATATCATTATGGTCATATTTGCTGACATTAGCATCAAAGGCATCGCTCAGAAGTTTTTTTACATCATATTTATCATCCTTGATACCAAAAGCATTGAATTCAGACCAGACTGCATCAGTTGAAGCGATCTTCATAGTCAGAGCGGTTTCTTCGTCAAGTCCCTCGTAGGTATCACCCTCATAGTCATCGAAAAGCTTTGACTGTTCGTTATAGCGGACATGAAGATCAGAAAAAAGCTTGTCTTTCATTCCGAGCGAAAGAGTATGATCTGTACAGATCAGTTTTGCAAGGTCAGCTGTACTTACGACAGACAGGTCAAGATCTTCCATGAATTTTTTAGCTTCATCAGTAATTTTTTTCTTGTATGAATCCTCAAGAGCAATATTATTTTTATTGCAAAGATAAATACATCCGGCACTACCGTAAAGCTGATAAATAAGCAGTTCAGCCTTTTGTGTAAGCTGATTACCCCTGAAGCCCTCAGAGGAGCTTTCAGAAGATTGTTTAGATACATCCGATGTGCTGTTTTGTACATTGCTGGTGTTACTGCTGGTGATGTCATTGTTGGCATTGTTGTCAGAGCATCCTGCCATAGCAGCAGAAGAGAAAACGAGAACTCCTGCAGCAAGCAGAGCCGATAATTTATAAAAATTCATAAAAGTCCCTCCAGAAAATCAAAATATCCGCCAATAAAATCATTAATACTATTATAACAGCACTGAAAATAAAGTCAAACAAAAAATTCCCCGTGCAGCGTGACGCTGCACCCTTGATTCACGGCTTTTATAGACTGAAAAAGTTTACCTCCGGCACTGCCCGGCATTATGAGCCAGAACT
>ONRO01000209.1 GCA_900320235.1 uncultured Eubacteriales bacterium | reverse complement strand
TATAATGTAGAGTTTTCCGGATTCTTTATTGATTTCACCCTGTCAAGTGAAAGCGAGCCGCCGTTTGAAAAACGGACCGCTTGTTTTTCGCTGACATATGCAGCCTCAAAGCATCCGAAAATACTGTCAGCCGGTCTGAGCACCTCATCTATCCTGCCGTCATTTTTAATTGCCTCAAGTTCCTTGAGTGTAAGTGCATCTGCAAGGGTAAAGCCGCAGGCTCTTGTCCGGCAGAGTGCTGTCATAATGCAGCCGCATCCGAGAGCCTTTCCGATATCGTCACAAATAACTCTTATGTAAGTTCCCTTTGAGCAGCAGATCCTGAGTCTGCCGCTCTGAGTTTTTTCATCAAAGCCGAGAAGTTCAAGAGTACTCACGCATACCGGTCTTGCCTGACGTTCCACCTCGATTCCCTGTCTTGCAAGGTCATAAAGGCGCACCCCGTCCTTTTGTATTGCAGAATACATAGGCGGCACCTGCATAATATTTCCCCTGAACCGGGGCAGAACCTTTTCGATATCTTCCACAGTGCATTCCGGTTTTTTTTCAGAAAGCACCTGTCCCCATACATCAAGTGTATCTGTTGTGACTCCGAGTCTGAAATCGGCCTCATATTCTTTTTCAGTATCAGGGAGAAGCGACTGTGATTTTGCAGCTTTTCCGACAAGAACAGGCAGAACTCCGGTTGCCATCGGGTCAAGTGTTCCGCTGTGGCCTATTTTTTTTTCGCGGAGAATACCTCTTGCGACAGCCACAACATCGAAAGAAGTAAAATCCTTTTGTTTATTGATTACAATGATACCGTTCATAAAGTTTCCTCAACAGCTTTTATACATACCTCAAGCATTTCCGCAAAAGCTGTTTCCATATCTTTGTTTATGCTGCAGCCTGCCGCAGCCCTGTGTCCGCCGCCGCCGAAGTTTCTGCATATTTCAGAAGCATCTATCTCATCGCAGCTCCGTACTGAAAAGCGGTATTCTCCACCCGGCTTTTCACGCATTGTAACACCGAGCCTGACCCCCTCGATCTGTCTCGGAATACTGGCAATTCCATCGATATCGCAGTCCTTTGCGCCGGATTTTTTCATCATATCGAGGGTAACGCAAACAACTGCAAGTGCACCGTCGCAATAGAATTTCAATGTATCGAGCACCATTTTTTCAAGAAGGATCTTACCTCTTGATTTGCTGTCGAACATCATGTGGCAGATATAGGCGCTGTCCGCGCCAAGTTCCATAAGCTGAGCTGCGATCCTGTGGGTTGCCGGAGAAACGCTTGAATATTTGAAACATCCCGTATCCGTGCAGATACCGGTAAAGACAGCATCAGCGATCGGCTTATCGATATCGGTTTTCATAACATCAAAGAGGCATTTTATTATTTCTGCACACGAAGAGACCTTCCCGTCGACATAGCCAACGGCGGCATAGCCTGTATTTGATCCATGGTGATCAATACAAAGATCGATTCTTTCTGAATAATCCGCTGCTTTTCCGCTGAGAAGTGAAGTTGTTGCAAGGTCGACAGAAATAATGAATTCCGGCTCTACTCCTTCATCAGGTGCAAGCTCTGTAAAATAGCCGTACATAGGCGGAATTTCATCTCCGCAGAGCGTATCCGCCTTTTTTCCCATTTTTCTCAGTGCCATACACAGGGCATATGCGCTGCCGATTGCGTCACCATCGGGTGATTTATGCATTAAGATAAGGTAGTTGTCATGTTCACGCAGTATTTCTGCTATCTGTTCAAGAGTTATCGCTTTCATCTGTTCCCTCCGCAGGTTTTATATCAATATCCATAAGTATTCTTGATATATTCGCACTGTATTCAATCGAATCCGTTGCTTCAAAAGCGAGTGCCGGAGCATACCGTAGTTTAAGTCTTGTACCAAGTTCTCTTCTGATATATCCCTGAGCGTTTTTCAAAGCCGAAGCTGCTTTTTTAGCTGTTTCAAGACCGTTCATCGAGCTGATATAGACTCTGCAGAAGGACAGGTCATGAGCCATATCGCAGCGTACAACGCTGAGGATACCGTCATGCAGTCTGGGATCCTTCATTTCTCTGATAAGAGCCGCAAGTTCTCTCTGGATATCTTCGGACATTCTGTCCGCTCTGTGATTAGCCATAGTTTTTCTCCTGTTTCATAAAGATTTGTACTGAATCAGAATTCTGTCACTTATTTTTTCTGAGTGTTCTGACTTTTTTATAGTATTCAGCGGCATCAAGTTCGGAGCCGCTCATAAGTCTGTTGCGTGCAAAATCGCATACATATACATCTCTGCCGTCAATAATAACAGCCTCACCATCGGGAGTATCTATCCATTCTCCACCGATATTTGCAATGATAAGGAAGCCAAGATATGCGCCTGCCTTTTTTGAAATATCGTTTTCCCTGTCAAAGAGATTTCTGTTGATAATTCCCCGGCTGAGTGCATCCATAACCTCGTCATAAATTTCAATACTGTTCTCTTTTGAATCCAGATTAATTCCCATAGTTTTTTTGATCAGGGCAATAAAATCAAGGGCATTTCCGAGCATAACAAGCTCAAATGTCACGAGATCGGTATTTCCGTTTCTGATAAGGTCATATTGTTTCTGATAATACTGTTCAAGCACAGAAATATCGGAATTATAGCTGAACCCTCTGCCGCATTCTCTCTCAAGCCGTTTCACAGCCATCACATCCTTTCATTTCATATTCATCTTTATAATACCACATTTTCAATAATTTTAACAGTACTATTTTCATTTTTCCCCCACATCCCTTTATATTGGTGGCTGCCGCCCCCAAACCCCTGCCCGGGGCTCCTCGCCCCGGACCCCCGGCAGGGACTAAGTCCCTGCACCCGTGCGCTTTCTCCTTTTATTATTTGACCGTTCCTTAGCTTCTCCCCTTATTTATTTTCCCTGTCTGCCACTTTCTATGAATGTTTGTGGTGTGTATTATATTTCAGGGTGTTTTGAAGCAGAAATTATATTTGCAGTTCTGGCTCATAATGCCGGGCAGTGCCGGAGGTAAACTTTTTCAGTCTATAAAAGCCGTGAATCAAGGGTGCAGCGTCACGCTGC
>ONRO01000204.1 GCA_900320235.1 uncultured Eubacteriales bacterium | reverse complement strand
ATTTGAAAACTATTACTCTCCCTGACACTGTGACATACATAGAGGGGTGCGCTTTTTACGGTTGCAAAAACTTGGCAAGAATTACTATCCCGAATAGTTTGATAAGTATCGGATCTTCTGCTTTTGAGAATTGCACTGGCTTAAATGGAGTTTATTTATCAGATATTAATACATGGTTCAAAATAGATTTTTCTCAATCATTTTCTAATCCGATTTATTATGCACATGTTCTTTACTTAAACGACGAAATACTTACCGAACTTGACATTCCAGATGGCACGACTAATATTTCAAAGAATGCATTTATCGGTTGCTCAAGCTTAACAAGTGTCAAAGTTCCAAAAAGCGTTACGAATATTGGTAGTGAGGCATTCTATATGTGCACTAATTTGACAAGTGTAACCGTTTTAGATAGCGTGAACAGTATAGGAAAATGGGCGTTTTATGGATGCGATAATTTAACGATTTACGGCTATGATAACTCCTTTGCTCAGAGTTATGCAGCGGACAATTCAATTCCGTTTATTATTGTTTCAGATGATGAATCTCTCACAGGCGATACCAACCTTGATGGTAAAATAAGCATTTCTGATGTTACGGCTATTCAACGGCACCTCGCAGAGTCAGAACAGTTCACTAACAGACAACTTGCACTTGCAGATACCAACGGTGACGGTATAATTGATATCAACGATGCTACCCATCTGCAAAAATTCCTTGCAGAATTTGAAGGTGTTGTACTGGGGATGGTTGCTTTTTGAGTCATTTAACAAAGGAGAAGATTTGTTGCTAAATGAAATTTATAAAGATGTTTGCACGTCTATAATAATGAAAAATAGTATGGGATTTGTTAATAACCCGTGCGTTAATACAGCAAATAGGTTTATTGAAGATTATTTTGAATCCCATTCAAAAGGAATTCTTTTTAATAAATGCTTGGCAGAACCAAATAGTATGTATTCAAAATCAATTCATACGGTATCAGCTTTTCTTCTGGGAATGAAATTCAAGAAAATATGCAAAACACAAATTGAGAAACAAATCAAGGAAAATGCACAGATTGAATCACAGCTTTTTGAATATCCTTGGTTATTAGCCTGCTTGTATCATGATGTCTTTTCAGATTACGAAAACAATCATGATGAAAAATTTCCAAAATCTTTACATGATTTTATAAGCGGGGAAAGTATCAATCATACAATTTATAGTTTTGATTTACCTGATGAAATTACCCTTAAGGACTTTAAACCGATATATAAAAAGGAAAGCGTAGAAGAATATTATGTGCATATGATTAAATCAAGCGATAAGGAAGAAATCCATGTTGATCATGGGATAATTTCCGGTTATTATGCATTTGATCGGTTAACAGAGAATTTTATTGAGAACTGGAAGCAGAAGCACCAGTTGGATGAATTCACAACAGAAAAAGATAATCACACGCTAGTCTGGAACAAAAACCAAATATGGATATTTGCTTTTGTGGCGGATGCAATAATTGCTCATAATATTTGGCATACTGATGATATGAAAACCGTATCAAAAGAACTATGGCCTAATCCGAATAATAAAGAAGAAGTTAAACTCAGCATATCTAAGACCCCACTTGCTTATTTCCTATCGCTTATTGATACTATAGAACCATATAAATTTTTTGAAAGAAAACAAAAGGCAACTCCGCAAGAAGTGTTTACCGGATTGTCAATAGAAATGCATTTGAATCAAATTGTAATAACAAAAGATAATTCTTTTGAATTTGATTTTAAAACTTGGTATGATGCAAAAATGAAAAATATGAGCGACTGGCTTCTGAACACAAGCGCACTACTTGAAACGGAATCAAAAATTATCATATTTTTGCCAGAAAACACATGAAGGTGTTATTTCAATTTTTGCGACGCCTAATCAAAGAAAGGGATTTTATCTAAAAACGAAAACCCAGTAACAATTTCTTTTCTGCTATGCTGAAAGCGCTGACCGGAGTTGTGACAGCTTTATATTTTAATCAGCGAACGCTGCACTTGACATGACTTGTTGAGTGCAGTGTTTTATACTTTATCGAGAAGAAATTTAGATTTATGATTGGGGTAAAATTTGCTCTACCACACTGTCGCTGACATAAAGTGTTCAAAATCTACAATGCATAAACAAAGAAAAGCGGTTCTCTCGTCTCTGCTGGAAATGCTAACAGAAGAGTGGATGACTTTATAATCAAATAGCAAACGCTGCACTTGACTTTATTGTTTATGTGCAGCGCTTTTATCATTTATCCCGGTGGCTATTACATTGAATTTGGTTTTAAGAATTTGGTGAAAATGCAGTCGTTTATAATCCACACGAATCCGACTGAAAAAAGTATCAGTCAAAAGATTATGGGTGTCGGGAACAGGGGTTTTGGAGCTGGTGAGATATTGCTGGTCTTTTGATGCTGTTACAAAATCTTTTGCCGGTTTTGACCCCGATTTTGCATAAATTACTTTATCGACTTGCAAAATCCTAAACACGAAAAAAGGCTTGAAACCGAAGTTTCAAGCCTGAGAAAACCAGTAATCATGCGGGGAATTAAGTCGCGGTTGACGTTTGGAGACCGCTGCTCTACCAACTGAGCTATACCCCTAAGT
>ONRO01000141.1 GCA_900320235.1 uncultured Eubacteriales bacterium | reverse complement strand
TGAATTCGGCGGAGAAATTATGCTGTGCTTTTGCACATAAAAATTACGGATCCGGCTTCCTTGCGGGAAAAGTCAACAACTTAACAAATATTTAAAGTTTCGCCAGCCTTTTCAAAGGCTGCGGGGTCCAGGGGGTGCGGGTGTCCGGTGTACACCGCTGCAAAGCAGCAGCACCGACCGAGTCGGCAGACGAGACCAGAGCCCCTGGTCGCGCTCCGCAGAGCGCGAAATCCCCTGAATAAAGGAGGAAAAAGAAATGGCAGAGAAAAAAGTAAGAACAAGATTTGCGCCCAGTCCCACAGGCTTTATGCACGTTGGCAACCTGAGGACTGCGCTTTATGAATATCTTATAGCAAAATCGCTTGGCGGTGATTTTGTGCTGAGAATAGAAGATACCGACCAGGAAAGAAAGGTCGAGGGTGCTGTTGATATAATCTACAACACACTTGCAAAAGCCGGTCTCAGGCATGATGAAGGTCCGGATGTGGGCGGAGAGTACGGCCCCTATGTCCAGAGCGAAAGAAAGGATATGTATATGCCCTATGCCAATGAGCTGCTTGAAAAGGGTCATGCATACCGCTGCTTCTGCACAAAGGAAAGACTTGACGGCCTTCGTGCAAACAGTGACGATCCGGGCGCAGGCTATGACAGACATTGCCGTAACCTTTCTGATGAGGAAATACAGGAGCTGCTTGACAAGGGTACACCATTTGTAATCCGTCAGAAAATGCCGCTTGAGGGCACGACTACCTTCGAGGATGCAGTCTACGGAACTATTTCCGTAGAAAACGCTGAGCTTCAGGATCAGATACTTATCAAGGCAGACGGCTTCCCGACCTATAATTTCGCAAATGTAATCGATGACCATACCATGAATATCACACACGTTGTAAGAGGCAGTGAGTACCTCTCATCAACACCGAAGTATAATCTGCTCTATGAAGCATTCGGCTGGGAGATACCGACCTATATACACCTTCCGCTTATCATGGGCAAAAATGATGACGGTTCAATTTCCAAGCTTTCAAAGCGCCACGGTGCAACAAGCTTTGAGGATCTTACTGCTCAGGGCTTTCTTCCTGAGGCAATCATCAACTATATAGCACTTCTCGGCTGGGCACCGAAGGATAACAGGGAAATGTTCACACTTGATGAGCTCGTTGAGAATTTCTCTATCGACGGAATAAGCAAGTCACCTGCTGTGTTCGATTACGATAAACTTGAATGGTTCAACGGCGAATATATCAAGGCTATGACTGTCGAAGAGTTTGCAAAGATCGCTGAGCCTTATTTCAGACAGGCACTCGGTGATAAGGAAATTGACTATGTCAAGCTTGCTTCTATACTTCAGCAGAGAACCACAAAGCTTACTCAGATACCTGAGAAAATCGCTTTCTTTGCAGAGCTTCCCGAATATGAGAAGGAACTTTTCGTAAATAAAAAGAGTAAGACAAATCTTGAAAATGTACCCGGACTTCTCAAGGCAGGCGTTGATGCGCTTGAGGCACTTGATGAATGGAACCACGACAGTATTCACGACTGCCTTATCGGTCTTGCACAGAAGCTTGAGGTCAAGAACGGCACAGCAATGTGGCCGGTTCGTATTGCAGCATCCGGCATGACAGTAACACCGGGCGGCGCTGTTGAGATACTTGATATTCTCGGCAGAGAGGAAGCGCTTGCAAGACTGCATAAGGGTCTTGAAAAATTAAAATAATAATGTCTGATTGTGAATCGGCAAGAGTTTTTACGATCAGCTGAATTATTGCAATGACCGGGGGTATGGATTTGAATATCAGGGAACTCAGAGATGAATATAACCAGGGTAAGCTTTTCAGTTATATGTTTTTCTGGGGTCATACCGAAAAAGACGGTGAGCTTACAAAAGCCTGCCTTAGTCAGTGGTATGACTGTAAGTTTACGGAGAACGGGATAACATATCATACCGCCGAACAGTATATGATGTCGCAGAAAGCAAAGCTCTTCAGAGATGAGGAGATTTTTGAAAGTATAATGCAGGCAGATAATCCCGGAGAATATAAAAAGCTTGGCAGAAAGATCAGGAATTTTGATTCTGAAATATGGAACAAAAATAAATTCAGTATTGTTGTAAACGGCAATATGCTGAAATTCTCCCAGAATGAAAAGCTGAAAGACTTTTTGCTCAGCACAGGCGGCAGAGTGCTTGTTGAAGCCAGTCCGTACGATTGTATATGGGGTATCGGCAAGTCGATGAGTGACAAAAATATTGAAAACCCGCTTACATGGAAGGGTGAGAACCTGCTCGGCTTTGCACTCATGGAGGTAAGAGAAAGACTGGGATGAATGTTCAGAACATGAGGATTCAGCTCGCGGAAAGCACCCTTAAGCATAGCTTTTTGCAGGACGGACACAAAGCCGCAATAAAAAAGGAGGAAAGACAGTGGCAGAAGAAATCAAGGCAGCTGAAAACACTTCGGCTAATTTCATAGAAAACTTTATAACAGAGGATATCGCACCGGGCGGCAGATATGAGGGAAAAAAGGTACATACACGTTTCCCGCCTGAGCCTAACGGCTATCTTCATATCGGTCATGCAAAGGCTGTATGCATAGACTTCGGTATGGCAGAAAAATTCGGCGGTATCTGCAACCTGAGAATGGATGATACTAACCCGACAAAGGAAGATGTAGAATATATCGACGCAATAAAAGAGGATATAAGCTGGCTTGGCTTCCATTGGGACGATCGATTCTATTTTGCATCGGAATATTTTGAGCAGATGTATGAATATGCTGTTGAGCTCATAAAAAAAGGTCTTGCATATGTCTGTGAGCTTACTCCGGAGGAAATGAGGGCTAACAGAGGCGATCTTTCAACTCCGGCAACAAGTCCCTATCGTGACAGACCGATAGAAGAAAGCCTTGACCTTTTTGAGCGCATGAAAAAAGGCGAATTTGAAGAGGGTACAAAAACTCTGCGTGCAAAGATAGACCTTGCAAGCGGAAACTTCAGTATGCGTGACCCGGTAATATACCGTATCAACAGAATACCGCATCACAGAACAGGAAGTGAATGGTGTATCTATCCGATGTACGATTTTGCTCATCCGATCGAGGATGCTATCGAGGGTATCACACATTCTCTCTGTACACTTGAATTTGAAGCGCACAGACCGCTTTATGACTGGGTGATCGATAATATAACATCACCTGCAAAGCCAAGACAGATCGAATTTGCAAGACTTGGCATAAATAATACCGTAATGAGCAAAAGAAAGCTTCGTCAGCTTGTTGAGGAAGGCTATGTGAACGGCTGGGATGACCCGAGAATGCCTACACTCTGCGGACTGAGAAGAAGAGGATATACGCCGGCTTCAATACGCAATTTCTGCGAAAAAATAGGCGTTTCAAAGACAAACAGCGTCGTGGAATACAGCTTCCTTGAGCATTGCCTGAGAGATGATCTCAATATGAATGCAAAAAGAGTAATGTGCGTTATTGATCCGGTAAAGCTTGTGATCACAAATTATCCCGAGGACAGAACAGAGGAATTTCAGGTTGAAAATAACCCGAACAGGGAAGAGGACGGCATGAGAACCATTACCTTCAGCAGAGAGGTATGGATCGAGGCTAACGATTTCCTTGAGGAAAAGGTAAAAGGCTATAACCGTTTCTATCCCGGCAATGAGGTACGTCTGAAGTCTGCGTATATAGTAAAATGCACAGGCTGCAAAAAGGACGAAAACGGCAAAGTGATCGAGGTCTATGCAGAGTATGATCCCGAAACAAGGGGCGGCGATACTCCTGACGGAAGAAAAGTCAGAGGTACTGTTCACTGGGTAGACGCTGAAAACTGCCTTGATGCAGAGGTCAGACTGTACGACAATCTCTTTACAGATCCGGAGCCTGATGTGGGTGACAAGGATTTTCTTGATTATATCAATCCCTCAAGCCTTGAAATACGCAAAAACTGTAAGATTGAAAAATCAGTTGAGGGTACACAGGCTCCGATGAGTTATCAGTTCATGCGTCTTGGTTATTTCTGCATCGACAAGGACAGCACGCCTGACGCTATGATCTTCAACCGCAGTGTTTCACTGAAAGATGGATTTAAAAAGAAATGAGTATGCCGAGAATCATTCTTAAACAAAAGCTATGTCTGCTGCTTTTTGCCGCAGGTATAGTCATTTCACTCATATGTGACCTTGCCGGGATCGGAGCAGTCGCACCGGGACTTGTTTTTGACAGCAGTGTGAAAATCCCTGTTCCCGACTATATCATCGTACCGGCAGTATATGCGGCTGCTTCTGTAATAGTCGGACTTGCGACAAAGCGCAGATGGAATGCACCAATATACGGTGCATGTCTTGGTCAGGCGCAGCTTTTGCTTCCGATAATACTGTTTTTTGTTCTGCACCAGGGAAATGCATTTGATATTTTCTGGAGATCAATGTGCGGACTTCCGCTGACCGCCTGCATCTCCGGTGCAGCTTACAGCGTAAAACAGCTTGTAAAGGGCAGCACAAAAAATAATGACCGTCAATAGTAAAAAGCTTTTCTATGTTTTACATCAGCTAATGAAGCAATAAATCAAGCTGAAAATCAGTAATTCCGGATAATTCTGATATCTGTGCGCCAGAGAGAATTCAGGAGGACTAAAATAAAAAAATTATATTGATTTCACTGACGGCAGCATTGACAATTACACTTTTCGCAGGCTGCGGAGGGAAAAAACGATAATTCAACACAGACAGAAAGCAGCACAAGCAGTTCTGTCAGCAGCAATGCAAATGATGAAAGCTCCGAAGCAGATCAGAAAGACGATTCACAGGAAAGTTCATCAAAGGAAAGCAGCGAAAAATCAGAAGCAGAAAAAACTGATGAAGATGATGGAGCACCCTTGACAGGAAGCTGCGGCGATAATGCCACATATAAGGTGGATGCTGACGGAACACTGACGATCGAAGGAACCGGTGTTGTTAATAAGGCATTTCTTGTTATGAATGAGTTAAGTGATACGGAAATAAAAAATGTTGTTATTTCTGAGGGAATTACAGAACTTGGAGAACAGGTGTTTTCAGGTGGTGTAAAAATAGAAAGTATTACGCTGCCTTCAACTCTTGAGAAGATAGGATATCAGACCTTCTATTCATGTGTTGATCTGAAGAAAATTGAATTTCCGGAGAATTTTACCGGACTTGATCAGAGATGCTTTGCATCATGCACAGGTCTTGAGGAAGTCAGACTTTCCGGAAAGATCAAAACTATTTCCGAAGGTGCGTTTCAGGGGTGTAATAATCTGAAAGAGATTGTAATTCCCGAGGGAGTCACAACAATTGATGAAGCTGCATTTTACATGTGTCCGAAGTTAAGCTCATTAACACTTCCGTCAACTCTGGAAAAAATCGGCACTGACGTATTTTCGCGTGATACCAAAATAATGAATATCACCATACCTGAAAGTGTCAGTAAAATAGAAAAATCTGAATTTTCGTTCTGGAGTAAGGATCAGACGATTACGGTCAAAGGCAAATCAGCTGATACGGTTGAATGGGACGAGTTATGGAATGATAACTGTAATGCGAAGATAAACTGGGAATAAGTGACAGCGGGATGCAAACCGGCATGTGCTATGACCCTGAACTTAAAAGCATTACTGTTTTACGCATGAATAAAGGCTTTTATAATTATACGATCATCTGATCGGGATAAGCAAAGGAGGTAAATACACAATGAAAAATACAAGCGCAATAATTCTTGCCGGCGGAGAGGGAAAAAGAATGAGATCCAACCTCCCGAAGGTGCTTAGTGAGGTCATTTTCCAGCCTATGCTCAAATGGGTAATAGATGCCGTGCGTATGGCAGGAATAAAGGATATCTGTGTTGTCACAGGCAGCAAAAGAGAATTTGTCGAGGAATATCTTAAAACTCTGCCTTTTGAGGTAGAAACTGTTTTCCAGCCGGAGCGTCTTGGAACAGGTCATGCCGTTATGATGGCTATTCCCTTCCTCGAAAAACACAGGGGCAGCGATGTGCTTATTCTCAACGGTGATGCACCGTTTATCGGGGTTGAAACTATCAGGAATGCTTATGTTATCCAGAACCAGACCGGAGAAACAGACCCTGAGGTATTTGACTGGGAATCACCAAGAAAGCCTTCGGAAAAACGCGGCTGTACAGTAATTTCTGCTGAGGTCGAGAATCCGTCGGGCTACGGAAGAATAGTATATGAAACAGATGCAGAGGAATTCTTCCACCTCAGTACGCTCAAGGCGATCGTTGAGGAAAAGGAAGCTACCGATGAGATCAGAAAGATAAAAGAGGTCAATTCCGGCGCATACTGGTTTGAAACCGATATCCTTCTTGATGCCCTCGGAAAGCTTACAAAAAGCGAAAAGACCGGAGAGTATTACCTGACTGATACTATCGGGATCATCAAAAACAGCGGAAATGCAGTTATGGCATATAAGGCAAAGAATTCAGATTCAGTCCTTGGTGCAAATGACTGTATACAGCTTGCCCAGCTCAATGAGATAGCAAGAATGAGGATCATCAGGAAGCATCAGAAAAACGGCGTCAATATTCCCTGCACAGACGGAGTTATTATCGGCAGAGATGTGACTATCGCTGCGAATACAACGATTCTTCCGTCAACTGTAATCAGAGGAAAGACAAATATAGCGTCCTTCTGTGAAATAGGTCCTGCAGCCAATATCGACAGCTGCGAGATCGGTCAGGGACATACTATATCTAATGAAAGTCTTAAAAATCAGATAATCAGCTAATAATACAGACCGCAGACAATGGAAATGTTTTCCTGAGTCTGGGGTCTTTTCTGCACATATAACGCTTACAACCGGAAAAATGCTTTTTCACAGGCATGAGCGGCGATATCGTCTGCTTCAGTTTAAAAATGTATTATTAAGTGTACCATGAGTTTTCCTTTAGTTTCATAAATAAGGAAAATATTGCCGTTTCTGCCTTTGTGCATAATAAATTATAATTTGATGTATTTTAATAAGTATTGCATGAATAATCCAAAAATACGATAAAAGCTGTGATTATTCGATAAAAACTTGATTTTTTTGCTGTCAGGTATTAAAATAATATAGGAAGTAAACGTCCGCTTCTCGGACAAGTTATAAATATATAATTGGGGGAAATGTACAATGAATTTTCACGGCAAGGATATTAAGATCTTTACCTGTAATTCCAACAAATCGGTTGCCAAGCAGATCGCTGATTCACTTGGAATTCCTGTCGGCAAATCTGAGGTTACAAGCTTCAGTGACGGTGAGATAGCTGTTTCACTTCATGAATCAGTCAGAGGCTCTGAGTGTTTCATAGTTCAGTCAACCTGCGCTCCTGTTAATGATAATATTATGGAGCTTCTTATTATGATAGATGCAATGAAGCGTGCATCAGCTGCAAGAATAACTGCTGTTATCCCTTATTTCGGATATGCACGTCAGGACAGAAAGGCTAAGGCAAGAGATCCGATCTCTGCAAAGCTTGTTGCTGACATTATCACAAGTGCCGGCGCAGACAGAGTTCTTACAATGGATCTTCACGCTGCTCAGATCCAGGGCTTCTTCAATATCCCTGTTGATCATCTTGTAGGCGCACCTATCCTTGCAAATTATTTCAAGAATAAGATCGGCGATAAACCCGATGATTATGTTGTAGTATCCCCTGACCTCGGTTCTGTTACAAGAGCAAGAAACTTTGCTACCCGTCTCGGATGCTCTATCGCAATTATTGATAAGCGCCGTCCGAAGGCTAATGTATGTGAGGTCATGAGCATTATCGGTGATGTCAAGGATAAAAAGGTTATCCTCGTTGATGATATGATCGATACAGCAGGTACACTTTGCAATGCTGCTCAGGCTTGTATCGAAAGAGGCGGTGCAACTGAGGTTTATGCAGGTGCTACACATGCAGTTCTTTCAGGTCCTGCTATCGACAGAATCAGAGACAGTGTTCTTAAAGAGGTTGTTCTCCTTGATACTATCGCTGTTCCGGAAGAAAAGTATCTTGATAAGTTTACAACTCTTCCTGTTGCTCCTGTATTTGCACAGGCTATCGAGAGAATCTATGAGGATAAGCCTGTATCAACAATTTCAGTCTGATATGAATATCTGCTGCTTTGCAGCAATAATAAAAGAACTCAGCTATTTTGCAGCTGAGTTCTTTTTTAATATGTCTGATTATACAAATAGTATAATACAAAATGTATAATATTACAGATTGTATTATACTAATAGTATAGATTAAATATTTGAGAAAAACTTTTCGCTTATAATAGAGTCGTCGCTGTTGTGATAGATAACGGTGATATTATAGTTGATACCGGTAGCACTTCTCAGCTCCTTGAGTGCAGAGCTGTATAAAGAAGAGTTTCGCTCAATGAGCTTGTTGATTTCCTGAGTAAGATATTCAAGATTAGTGCCGGAGTAATAATCTTTTGTTGTGTAATCATATACCAGACCATTTTCATCATAATCGATTTCAAGAGTGAACGGGGAATCGCTGATACTTGCTTCATCAATTTGTTCCTGGACCAACTCGACGAATTCTTCAAGTGTAATAGTCTGTACAGTTTCAGCGACAGAGCTTTCTGATTCGTTACGGGATGTAATAATAATAGAAGGCTCAGCTAAAGAAATTTCCGGAATACTGGATACATAGCTGACAATATCGCTTGGGACATTAATTGAAACCTCAGATGTTTTCTTGCTGCTCCCCGGGATAGAAGACAAAGCACTGCAGCCGACAGCAGAGGAAAGAATAAGGACAACTGTACTGACAAGAGCAATAGTAAGACCTTTATTATTTGCCATTTTTATACCTCCATATCTTTACAAATTATAATATTTTTCAAGATAATATCATAAAAAAAGACAATTGTCAATATCAGCCGACCGGCATCCACGAAAATCAACTTTCTTAATAAGAAATTTAAACATTCTGTCATCCTGAGCATAAGCGAAGGATCTTTTTCATAAAATCAGCAAT
>ONRO01000092.1 GCA_900320235.1 uncultured Eubacteriales bacterium | reverse complement strand
GAAATTGGAAACTACAAAGTCTTCATTGATACAACATATATTCTTTATCTTGACTTTATCAACGAGTTCCCGCAGTACAAAGATGATTTGCCTGATGAGTATTCCATCAATGAAGCAGTGCAGCTTTTGAATGCACATGGTTCTCATCCCAAAAACAAAAATGAACCGTCAAAAAGATAGACGAGATATTTCTATACATTAGTTGAGTAAAACAGATTATTGATTAGGAATAAAAAAATGGATATTAATAAGGAAATAGAGAAAATATTAGAGTATCAGAACACCTCTCAACCTCAAAGCAACAGAAAGAATAGAGAAGAATTAGAGGAAATCATCAACAAAGTTAAACAAGATTATGAACAAGGAAATTATGATTTTAAAAAGTCTACTCATTTAGCAATCAAGCAAGGAAATAAAGTCAGACATACTAGATCGTTTGAAATGTTTTCGTGTGAAGAAACGCTTTGCATTTATTTGAAAAGATTATTAGATAAAAAGTATTATATTAAATATCCAAACAGAAATGAATACATACATTCTTTGTTTGATATAGTCAGCGCCTTAAGAAACATGAACGATTTTGTTATCTTTAAATTTGATTTTACAGATTTTTTTAATAGTGTTTCCAGTGAGTATGTCTATAAAAAGTATATATCGCAACGTTCATTTGAAAGATATCAAAACGATTTGTTAGCCACTTTTGTAGAACAAACAAAATATGCTTATGCCGGTTTGAATACCTCAAATATTATTTGCGAAATTATAGCCAACCATTTTGATGAATTGTTGTCATTGAAACTTCAAGATCAAGGTTTGATTTTTTATCGACGTTATATTGATGATGGTATTTTAATCTTTAATAAACGAATTAGCGAAGCTGATTGTTATAGGGTAATAAATGAAGTAATTGATTCTGTATTTTTGGATAACTCTATCCTTGTTTCAAAAAAATGCACTACGCAATTGAATATGGCAAAAACAAAATATATATCTGTTTTTGACTTGGCTAACAATCATAATTCCGATTGTTTTGATTTCCTTGGTTATGAGTTTGTTCTTACTCCGAGTATAGACAACCATAATAAATTAACAACAGACTTTAAATTCGGTATAACCCAAAAGAAAATAGATAAATACACCAAAAGAGTCGATGATATTGTAAAAAAGTACAAAAAGCATAATGATATAGAACTTCTGCGTCATCAATTAAAGGCTTTTTGCTGTAGAACTGTATACCAAATTCCAAGATACAAGACGTTGGTTTGGAAAACAAAAGGGTTCATAGCAAATTATCAAGAGCTCAGATATAGGCTTGATCAACTAACCCCAAGCACAGAAAATTTTATGAAAAACATAGTTTATAGCGTTATTAGCGCAAATGCTGTACCCACTCCATACTTTCTAAAGTCTAGTCGTGATGAATCTGTCTATAGTTTATATAATAATATGGAGAAGTATCGTACTCTTCTTTTTGTTGAACCTATTGGAATAAATATAGATGGACTTAAAAAGATGTGTGAACAGTTAGGTGTTTGGGATTGCAACAAAGATTATGACAGTTTAGTACGCGATTATTTAATCAAAGTTGGGGTAGGGCATTAAAATTAAAGAGCGCCAAGAAAACTTGATGCTCTTTAACCGAATCCAAAAAATATATAGACTCTAAACACAATCATTAGGTTACCCTTTAAATAATTGTGCCGCTGATGTGTGCGGTTTCTCAACCGCTGTTAGAACAGTACTATTCTAACAGCTATATTATACATTACTTATGAGGAAAAATCAATGGGAAAAACTATTAACATAGAACGAAATAAAATTGATTATCTATTAACTGATATTATGCCGGTAGAAGTATCTGAACTGTTTTCATATGGTAAATTCTATGAGTACCTTATGGAACACCAAAATGATGTTAACAAAATTATTAACGAATTGATGAAAGAAAAATCTTCTGGCAAAAAATACTTGTTTAATGGAGGAAATTGGGCATCTGCTCCTCTGAAATTCAATATTCTAAAAGGAGTAAACCAGCAAAGAGAAATTAATCTAGTACAACCAATCTCCGCTCTAAATATATACTTTTTTATTGAGTGTTATCAAAAAGAGATTCTCACTTATTTAGAAAACAATTGCTATTTTTCATTAAGGTATCATCGCAAAAACAATAATCTTTATTACAAAAGAAAAAATAATCGAATGACGGAATACTTCTCGAAAACCTCTAAAAAGGTCAAAAGAGGGATTCTACAACAAACAGGAGCGTATTTTAGAATCCATAAATTTAATTCTGTCACTGATTTCACTAACTCTCGGATGTGGCAAATGTGCAACTCAAAATACAGATACTTTGCAAAAGCAGATTACAAATCATGTTTTAATAGTATTTATACTCATTCTTATAAATGGATTATTGAAAGAAATACTACAGATTCAAAAGCTGCTAAAAACGCAAATCTCCTAATCATAATTGATAGACTTTTGCAGAATATAAACGGTAAGTCTTCTAACGGAGTCATAGTTGGACCTGAATTTTCAAGAATGATT
>ONRO01000408.1 GCA_900320235.1 uncultured Eubacteriales bacterium | reverse complement strand
CGCAATAAAATGTACTTTTCGGGAAATAATTGTTAAAACACTTGAAATACACGTTTCGTGGTGATATAATATATAAGACATTGAAAGTACGGATATCAGTAATACACGGAGGTAAAGTATGGGAACTCAGCTTGGCGAAAAAATAAAACAGCTCAGAAAAAATGCAGGAATAACACAGTCGGAGCTTGCAAAAAAGCTTGGAATATCCGGATCGGCAGTCGGAATGTATGAGCAGGGAAGACGTGAGCCTGATAGTAAAACACTTCTGAAGCTTTGCTCTGTTTTCGGGATAACGACAGATTATCTTCTCGGCAACGCAGAAGCAAAGTCGTCTGAGGGACGTGAAGTATCAGATGTGTTTGATGAATTCACAAGGATGCTGTCATCTCAGCAGTGCCTTATGTTCGACGGAGAGCCGCTGAATGATGATGATAAGGGCAAGATCGTTGATGCAATAAAAGTTGTTGCTGCTGTAATAACCCAACAGCATAATGCAAAGCGCCGGACAGAATTCTGAACGTCAGCAGAGTACATCACCAGGAAAAAATACGCATCTGCTGATGGTATCCGCCGGTACTCTTCGGACTGCGGAATATATTATATTAACAGGGTATTATTTCATAAAACACAGGCAATAATATAGATATAGCCATTGAAAAAAGCATTGATAAAAAATCAGAGCTTTCAGGAAATGGCGGAGAAATCGGAGCGTGCAAATGAAAAAAATTGCTGAAAAAGTAAAAGAGCTTATCAGACGATATGAAACTACCGATCCTTCAGAGCTTTGTGACAGGATGGGAATAATAGTTCATTTACATGAGCTGCCGGAGAAAATAAACGGATTTGCTTCTTCGTACGATGGCGTCCCTTTTATTGTTCTCAACAAGCTTCTCGGATATTACGAAAAAAGAATAACACTTGCCCATGAGCTCGGGCATATAGTCCTTCACGGCAGCACAAATTCAATGAGCCTTAGTCTGAATACAGGCTTCTGCGTTTCAAAATATGAAAGAGAAGCAGACTGCTTTGCGGCATACCTCCTTCTTGCAGATGGCAGAAGTGAACTTGAGGATATGGAATCCGTAACAGCAGAGGATGTTTCAAAGATAACCCGTATGCCTCCTGATATGGTGGAAAAGGCGTTTTTTACATAAATTCAAAGATAACAGCCGATTGTGAATGTCAGAAATTCTGTGCCGCAGAAAACAAATAAAAAAGCAGCCGGAAGCAAAAAAATCCTTGAATTGTTCTATCAATAAGAATAACGATGAGATATTAAATCAGCTATAAATTCACAGATAATGAAGGGAGGGGTCAGGCGTTATGAGATTATTTCTGAAAAGAAACAATATTGAAAGCGGTATCGATTTTACAATATATAATCATCTTGAGAAAATACTTTTTAACGTAACAGGCTCAGCAGAAGCATCGGTGAAAATGAAGATAGAAAGCTGTACAGGAGAGACCTTTTCATCAATACGTCTTAATACATTTATGTTCACATATTTTTCCGTTCGCTGTGCAAGACATCTGTATGTTCTTGTCCCGTGCGTCAGAGAAAGCTTCGCATTTGCAATATACGGAAGCACATACAGGTTTTCGGGAAATCTTTCGCTGGGAGAGTTTATAATGAAGAATGCAGATGATAAGGTGATAATGACGATCAAAAAAGTAATGACGTCCTCAGGAGAAGCTTTTGAGCTTGAAATTGATGATAACGAAAACAGATTGTTTATGATATCAGCTGCGGTCTGTGCAGCATCATATCAGGTGATAGCAGAGCCTAATACACCGCAGGTTTGCTGCTGATAAGGGGGAAATATGACTGAAATAAAAGTTGACAGGAATGATTTTGTATATCTGCTGTGGTGTGCGGTGCATGATGAGATGCCGGATGAAAAACGCTTTTCAGATCAGAATAAAATGGAGCTGTTTGAAGCCTGCATGCAGCATAAGGTGTCAGCGCTGGCAGCTCTTGCAGCGGAAAAAACAGATTTTGATGAAGAAGTCAGGGAGGCTTTCAGAGAGGACAGACTCAATGCGATAAGATTAAATATTCTTTTCCTTGCAGAAACAGAAAGACTGCTCGGCGTGCTTGAGCAGGAGGGAATAGCCCATATTCCGCTCAAGGGATATGAGCTGATAAAATACTACCCGCAGGGGCTTGTAAGACAGATGGGCGATATAGATATTCTGGCGGACAACAGCTGTCAGGAAAAGATACACACCATTATGCTTGAAAACGGATATAATGAAAAAAGCTACGGACTGTCACATGATGATGTGTATTTTCGTGAGCCGTTCTATAAATACGAAATGCACAGGATGCTTTTTACCGAAAGAGAAAAGCAATGGCATGATTACTATGAGGATATCTTTACCAGGCTGAAAAGGGCAGAAGGAAAAAATTACAGATATTATTTTACTGATGAGGACTTCTATATCTATTACATACTTCATAATGTAAAGCATATCCGTATTGCCGGAAGCGGAATACGCAGTCTTCTGGATATTTATTATTTTCTCAGTAATAAAAAGCCTGATTTTTCATATATAGAAAAAGAACTTGAAAAGCTGGGTGTACTTCGGGAGGAAAAAATACTTCGCCGTCTTGCAATGAAGATTTTTTCAGAGAAAAGCGCAGGCAGGATCAATGAACTGGACAATGAAGAAAAAGAAATGCTTGAAGCACTGATACGATTCGGAGTGTACGGCTCACAGGAAAATTCATATAAAATAAAGATCAGTAAAATGTCAGAAGGAAAATATGACAGCGGCTCAAAGCTTAAATATATAACAAATCGCATATTCTGTATACCTGAAATATACAAAGTGAGATGCCCGGCATTGTATAAAAACAGAGTCACAAGACCGCTGATATTTTTTGTAAGAGCTTTTAACGGTATTACAGTCAAAAGAAAAAAGGTAATACGGGAATTTAAAGTAGTGATCAGCTCGGAAAAGGAAAAAGAACAAAAGCAGCCGCGGAATCCGGCAGGCTGAATAATAAAAAACAGGCTTGCACAGCGTTGAAACTGTGTAAGCCTTTGAATTTTGCGTTGGAATGAATATATGCCATTTTTACAATAATGAATGATGTAATTTGTTTATGTTATGGACTGTGAATGCAAAAAAAGAAAAAATGCAGTAAAAATGAAAAAAATTTGGTTGTGCAATTGACTTATAGGATGATTTGAATTATAATTAAAAAGTATCATTGTATTATCAGGCGGAATATATTCTGCCCGAACAAAAATATTGGAGGCAATAATAATGAAAAGGGTTTACAATTTTTCGGCAGGTCCTTCTATGCTGCCGCAGTCAGTTCTTGAAAAGGCAGCTGCAGAAATGCTCGACTATGAGGGCAGCGGTCAGTCTGTTATGGAAATGTCACACCGCAGCAAGATCTACGGTACAATCATTGAGGGTGCAGAGGCTCTCCTCAGAGAGGTAATGAATATTCCTGATAACTATAAGGTTCTTTTCCTTCAGGGCGGCGCTTCAACACAGTTT
>ONRO01000143.1 GCA_900320235.1 uncultured Eubacteriales bacterium | reverse complement strand
ATCAATGCTTCAAATTCTTCTGAATTTTCACTGCTTACAGCTGACTGCTGCATTTCATTTCCGGAAACAGTTTCTATTGCATCATTATTACTGCCGGATAAAGCTCCTGTCATCAGAACTGTGACTACGATTCCCGCAAGAAAAGCTGCAATTATCACAACTGTCAGCAAAACGGTCTTGTTTTTTTATTTTCCGGCTTATCATATACAATATAGGCATTTCTTTGCCATGAATCCATTTCCGGAGCAGATGACGGCTGTCCGGCGTCTGCTGAGCTGTTATTCTGCTGATAACTCTGCGGCTGATATGATCCATACTGTACATTTTCGTTATGTATTATTCCTGAATTGTCATCATTGTACTGCGAAAACTGATTTTCATCAAAGGAATCATCGGGCCTGGAAGCAGAATGAATCTTATTCTTTGAATCCAATGTGAAATACACCTCCGATTCATTCATCATTTTAACTCTGGCAATCAAACAAAACTGTATTCCGGCACAGATCGGTTTCAGAAAGCTTTCTCCCTGATTGTATTTTCAAGCTGATTATTATGCACGAATACAGATATCAAAATAACAAAGGGCGAAGCCGATGACACTGCAACGCTGCCGCCCTTTGAAGCCTGAAATACCGACAGGTATCTCTACATTGTTTACAACCAATTACTTCTCGCACTTCTGATTAGCTACTGTACATGAAGTCTTGCAAGCTGACTGACAGGAAGCCTGGCATTCGCCGCAGCCGCCCTTTACAGCAGACTCCTTGAGGTTAGCCTTATTGAGAGTTTTAATGTGCTTAGTTGCCATCCGGATCACCCTTTCGGTTTAATTTTCATGCAGGAATGAAGCCTTCATCTCCTGCCTTCTTTATATTCTAACATATATTGACCCTAAATTCAATTATTTTCTTTATCATTCACAAAAAACCTGCACAAAAAGCTGCCCGGCTCACTGAGAAAGGTTTTGCAGGATAAAAGCAGGATACGGCTGTTCTATCTTCTTTTCCTGCGTTTTTTTCTCCTGTTCACCCCGATGATACCGCCGATCGCACCCACAGGAAGCATTGCCGCAAGACGAAGCAGGGCATGAACATCCGGCTGTGCACCTGACAATGCTGATATTATAAACAGCACCAGAAACACCAGAGCCGCACAGATCCCGCCAAACATCATACCGTTCTTCTTAATTATCCTTGCACAGAGAAGTCCACCTGCAAATGCACCGCCACAACCGGCAGCCAGACTCACAGGCTCTGACAATGCAGTCTGTACGCTCTGAATTTTTACACATACAAATGCAAATATCAGCATGATAAGTAATGCCGAAGCAGCCCCTGCCAGTGTTCCGAGTGCAGCCGAAATAACTGCCGCCTTTTTGTCATTCATAGCACCAACCCCTTTTTATGAGCTTATGCCGATGATAATCATTTCAGAACCGGAGAATAACTGTGCTGCCGCATCAGAACCTGTTTTTGCCAATCCTTCCGTATGCTGTGTCCGCGCATTTCAAAAACGATAGAAAAGAAAAAAGCTGATGAAACGGTCATCAGCTTTTTGCCTGTCAGAATTTATTAATCAATATCTGTTGCAAGGGAGTAATTTCTGTATGCCTTGTCGTCTGTTACTTCCTTTATCACCCGGATAAAATCCGGAAATTCAAATTCCTCATCCTCACTGCTGAGTTCTATCTCTGCGATGGCCTTATCATTCCAGAATGGATATACATCTATTTCAAAATACCTGTTTTTATACATAAGGCAATAACGATCCTTACGGATCTGTCTTTTGCTTGTATCAGCATCCATCAGCAATGCAAGGTATTCGTCCTTTGTCAGGCGTTTTTCTATTTCTACTCTTTTCATACCTGTGATGGAACGCTTTATCGTTTCAAAATAGATGAAATGTCCGTTTTCTCCTCGCTGACGGACACGCACCTCCTGACCGTCTGACGGTTTCAGGTATGTCTGGATGATCTCTACCTTACGGCAGCTTTCAATTGATTCAAGCAGCGAAAGATCAGGATATCCGATAAGGAACTTGCGTTCGATTTCAAGCGGCTCAGGTTCTCCGAGAAAGAAAGCTATTTCTGCAATAAGACGGTTGATCTTTCCTTCAAAACCAGTACTGTTATCTATCACACGAAGATGCGGATGACCTGTCCATGCAGCAATAAGCTTATCATCAAGTTCTGCTGCCTGTTCAACAGTTTCCGTTCTGGCTGTGTTATTAGCCGTTGTATAGAATTCCTCTGCACCCTTTGCGGCGGTAACAAGATGAAAAACAGCGTCGTAACCGTCACGCAGCTCAAGCTCGCTCTGTCCGAGATGGCTGATGATACTGTTGAATTCCTCCTGTGTCATATAGACCTTATTGTCTATCATTCCACGGTCACATACAACAAGTAGCTTTTCGCAGTCCATTGTTCCTGCTGCAAAATCAAATATTCTTTCCTTTTCAAGCTGGAAGCGAAGCTGACATTTCTGGAAATCAAGTCCGCTGCCGCAGTTCCATGGCGTGACTCCGCTTGTGATAAGCTCGGTTGCAGTTTCCGGAACAAATACAACATTATATCCAAGCTGGGAAAAATGCTTCTGAATACGGCTCAGCGCAGTTGATTTTCCTGCGCACGGACCTCCGGTTATCACTATCTTATGTATACTGCGGCTCATAAGCTTTTTACACTTCCTTTATCACAATATGATAAAATCGCTGCGGATTATCCCTCGCTTTCAGCTTCCTGCTTTTTCTTTCTGCCGAAAAGTCCCTTCTTTTCCGTCTTTTCCTCTGTCTTAGGCTGCTTATCCGGTGTATCGATAGAACTTACTGCCCACTTCTTGAAGCGGATCCTTGTTTTATCTGAGCCTGTTTCGAGAACGAAGGTTTCATCATCGTCACGGACAGCTATTACTCTTCCGACGATACCGCCGATTGTTGTAACATCATCGCCGATCTCTATGCTGCTGCGCATAGCTTCTTCTTCCTTCTGCTTTTTTCTCTGGGGTCTGATAAGAATAAAATACATTGCACCAATGATAAGTGCCCAGAAACCGAACATCAGAACAGTTGACCATGTATTCGGCTCCTGTCCCTGAGCTGCATTTGCTGCATTTGCTGTTTTAGCTGCATTATCAAGTAACATTAATCCATCCATCTTTTCCTTTTCCTTTCAATATCATGTATTTACAGGAATCACCTGTATAATCGTCATACTGACACAGATAACATTATAACAGGCATAAAGCAAACATTCAAGTATTTTTTGCAATAAACAAATAATAAACCGGCATTTATCTGCCGGGCACACTGATGTTTT
>ONRO01000014.1 GCA_900320235.1 uncultured Eubacteriales bacterium | reverse complement strand
GCGGCGGACCGCTTGATACCTCGTTCTTATTTGACAGATTTATAACCATGATGAAGGAGGATATATAAGTATGCCAAAGGATAACAGCATTAAAAGAGTATTGGTGATAGGTTCCGGTCCTATCGTTATCGGACAGGCTGCCGAATTCGACTATGCAGGAACACAGGCTTGCCGTGCTCTTAAAGAAGAGGGACTTGAGGTAATACTAGTAAACTCAAACCCTGCTACCATCATGACAGATAAGGCAATGGCGGATAAGGTATATATTGAACCGCTGACCCTTGAAACAGTAAAAAGAATAATAATAAAGGAAGAACCGGACAGTCTTCTTTCAACACTCGGCGGACAGACAGGTCTTACTCTTTCAATGCAGCTTGCAAAGGAAGGCTTTCTTAAAAAGCACGGTGTAAAACTGCTCGGTGCAAATCCTGAAACAATTGATAAGGCAGAGGACAGACAGATGTTCAAGGATACTATGGAATCCATTGGTCAGCCTGTCATCCCGTCACTTGTTGTAAACGATGTTCAGTCAGCAGCTGATTTTGCAGAGGAGATCGGCTATCCTGTAATAATCCGTCCTGCATTCACACTCGGCGGAACAGGCGGCGGTATCGTAAATAATGAAGAAGAACTCAGAGAGATCACAGCAAATGGTCTTGAGCTTTCTCCGATAACTCAGGTTCTTGTAGAAAAATGTATCGCAGGCTGGAAAGAGATCGAATTTGAGGTTATGCGTGATAAGATGGGAAATGTTATCACAGTCTGCTCAATGGAAAACTTTGATCCGGTCGGCGTTCATACAGGCGACAGTATAGTTATTGCACCGACTGTAACACTTGCTGATAAGGAATACCAGATGCTCAGAAGTGCAGCTCTTAATATCATTTCTGCACTGGGAGTAGAGGGCGGCTGTAACTGTCAGTTTGCACTTGAGCCGGAAAGCTTTAATTATGCAGTAATAGAGGTTAATCCCCGTGTATCCCGTTCATCAGCTCTTGCGTCAAAGGCAACAGGTTATCCTATTGCAAAGGTTGCAGCAAAGCTTGCAATCGGTTATACACTGAACGAAATCAAAAATGCGGTTACGGGTACAACATATGCCTGCTTCGAGCCGGCGCTCGACTATGTAGTAGTAAAGTTCCCGAAATGGCCGTTCGATAAATTTGTATATGCTAAACGTACACTCGGCACACAGATGAAGGCAACGGGTGAGGTAATGTCTATCGCACCTACTTTTGAACAGGCAATCATGAAGGCTGTCAGAGGTGCAGAAATAAAGCATGATACAATGTCCTCACCGAAATTTGAGGAAATGTCAACAGATGAGATAAGAGAAAGACTTTCAGTATGTGATGATGAACGTTCTTTCTGCGTTTATGAAGCACTCAAAAGAGGAATCACAGTTGACGAGATCCATGCAATAACAATGATCGATGAATGGTTCCTTGAAAAGCTTATGAATCTTGTTGAATGTGAAAAGGAACTTAAAAAGGGAGAGCTTGACAGGGAGCTTTACAGAAAAGCAAAGCTTCTCGGCTTCCTTGACAGAACAATAGAAGCACTCACAGGAAAAAAGGTTGAAAACCCGATGGTTCCTGTATATAAGATGGTTGATACCTGTGCTGCAGAGTTCAAGGCAGAAACACCATATTTCTATTCGACTTTTGATAAGGATAATGAGGCAGATGCATTTATAAAGGAAAAGAACTCTCCGAGAAAGACTATCATAGTTTTCGGATCAGGTCCTATCCGTATCGGTCAGGGTATCGAATTTGACTATGCATCAGTTCACTGTGTATGGGCACTTAAAAAGGCAGGCTTCGATGTTGTTATCGTGAACAATAACCCCGAAACTGTATCCACTGACTTTGATACAGCAGACAGACTTTATTTCGAGCCGCTTACAAATGAAGATGTCATGGGTATTATTAAGACAGAAAAGCCCTATGGCGTAGTTGTTGCTTTCGGTGGACAGACAGCTATCAAGCTGACAAAGTATCTCAGCGAGAGCGGAGTAAATATTCTCGGAACATCTGCTGACAGTATTGACATGGCAGAGGACAGAGAGCGTTTTGATGAGCTTCTTGAGCTTCATAATGTAAAGCGTCCTGAGGGCTTCACTGTAATGACAACAGAAGAAGCACTTGATGTTGCTGAAAAGATAGGTTATCCGGTGCTCATGCGTCCGTCATACGTTCTCGGCGGACAGAATATGATAATTGCTTTCAACGAAGCAGATATCAAAGAGTATATGGCTATTATCCTTGCACAGAATATTGAAAACCCGATACTTATCGATAAGTATCTTTCAGGTACAGAGCTTGAGGTTGATGCGATCTGCGACGGTGAGGATATCCTTATCCCCGGTATCATGCAGCATGTTGAGCGTGCCGGTATCCATTCGGGCGACTCAATCGCAGTTTATCCTGCATGGAATATCAGTGATGAAATGACAAGAAATATCATTACAACATCAAAGAATCTTGCAGTTTCACTCAAGACAAAGGGACTTGTAAATATTCAGTACCTTATCTATGAAAATAAGCTTTATGTGATCGAGGTAAATCCCCGTTCATCAAGAACAATTCCATATATCAGTAAGGTGACAGGTGTTCCGATGGTAGACCTTGCAACAAGAGCAATGCTCGGCGAAAAGCTTGCAGATATGGGCTATGGAACAGGTCTTTATAAGAGATCACCTTATGTTGCCGTAAAAGTTCCGGTGTTCTCATTTGAAAAGCTTATCAATGTTGATAACCAGCTTGGTCCGGAAATGAAATCAACAGGTGAGGTTCTCGGTATTGCAAATACACTTGAGGAAGCACTTTATAAGGGACTTATCGCAGCCGGCTATAAGATGAAAAAGCATGGCGGTGTGTTTATTACAGTACGAAATCCTGACAAGAGCGAGATCGGTGCGGTTGCCAAGAAGTATAATGAGCTTGGCTTCACTCTCTATGCAACAAAGGGTACTGCAAATACAATAAGAGATTATGGTCTTGAGGTTATCGAGGTCGATAAGATCCACGAGAATGAAAAAGAAAATACACTCAGCCTTATCGAAAGCGGAAAGATAAACTATGTTATTTCCACATCTTCAAAGGGCAGAATCCCGACCCGTGACAGCGTTAAGATCAGAAGAAAGACAGTTGAAAGAAATATTCCATGTCTGACATCTATCGATACAGCAAATGCACTTGCAGATTCTCTGAAGAGCAGATACAGCGAGTACAGCACAGAGCTTGTAGATATCAATGATATGAGAACCGAAAAGGTCAGAATGAAATTCACAAAGATGCAGGGTACAGGTAATGACTATATTTACTTCAATTGCTTTGATCAGAAGATAAATAACCCTGAAGGACTTGCAGTACGTTTCAGTGACAGACGTTACGGTATCGGCGGAGATGGCGTAATACTTATCTGTCCGTCAGATGTAGCAGATGCAAAGATGAAGATGTATAATGCAGACGGTTCAGAGGGCAAAATGTGCGGAAACGGTATACGCTGTATCGCAAAATACCTCTGCGATCACGATATGGTCAGAGGAAAGACAATAACTGTTGAAACTCTCAGCGGTATCAAAACGATCAAGGTTTACCGCCATGATGGTCAGAATGATGTATTCAAGGTGGATATGGGCAAGGCAGAGCTTTCAAGCGAGCTTGTACCTGTTGCGATTGATAAACCGAAGGTAATAAATGAGCCTGTAAATATAGGCGGTGAAGACTATAATATCACCTGCGTTTCAATGGGTAATCCGCATGCTGTTGTATTCTGCAATAATGTTGAAAAGATCAACCTTGAAAAAATCGGACCGCTCTTTGAAAACAGCGAGCTTTTCCCGGAAAGAGTAAATGCGGAATTTGTAAAGGTCATTGATGAGCATACAATTGAAATGAGAGTCTGGGAAAGAGGTACAGGCGAAACATGGGCGTGTGGTACAGGAGCCTGCGCTGTTGCAGTTGCAGCAGTTGAGAACGGACTGTGCAAAAAGAATACTCCCATTACCGTAAAGCTAAAGGGCGGCAATCTTATTATTGAATATACAGACGAAACAGTATATCTGACAGGTGTTGCCGAAACAGTATTTGAAGGAGAAATAGAGTTATGACAACTAAGTATATATTCGTCACGGGCGGCGTTGTATCCGGACTTGGAAAAGGTATAACTGCGGCATCTCTCGGAAGACTTCTCAAGGCGAGAGGTCTGAAGGTTGCAGCACAGAAGCTTGATCCATATATAAATGTTGATCCCGGAACAATGAGTCCGTATCAGCACGGCGAGGTATATGTAACAGAGGACGGTGCAGAAACCGACCTCGACCTTGGTCACTATGAGCGTTTTATTGACGAAAATCTTAATAAGTTCTCTAATCTGACAACCGGCAAGGTATATTCAAATGTACTTGATAAGGAGCGCCGCGGTGATTACCTCGGAGAAACAGTTCAGGTAATTCCGCATATAACAAATGAGATAAAATCGTTCATATATGCAGTCGGCAAGGACAGCGACGCTGATGTTGTCATAACAGAGATCGGCGGAACAGTCGGCGATATAGAAAGTCAGCCCTTCCTTGAGGCTATCCGTCAGGTAAGCGTTGAGGTAGGTCAGGATAACAGCCTTTTCATACATGTATGTCTTGTGCCGTATCTGAAAGCAAGCCAGGAGCATAAATCAAAGCCTGCCCAGCACAGCGCAAAGGAGCTGCGTTCACTTGGTATCAATCCTGATATCATGGTTCTGAGAAGCGATGAGCCGATCGAGGACAAAAGCATATTCAAAAAGATCGCAATGTTCTGTCATGTAAAGGATGACTGCGTTATCGAGAATATGACAATTCCGGTTCTCTATCAGGCACCGCTGATGCTTGAGAAGGCACATTTCAGTGATATAGTATGCCGGGAGCTTCATATCAATGCACCGAAGGCGGATATGAGCGAATGGCAGGAAATGCTTGACAGGATCAATGCCCGTGAAAAGACAGTAAGAATCGCATTATGCGGAAAATATGTACAGCTGCACGATGCATATCTTTCAGTTGCAGAGGCACTCCGTCATGCAGGTTATGAAAACAAGGCATTCATTGATATCCATTGGATAGATACAGAGCTTATTACAGAGTATACTGCTGATGAGCTTCTTGGTGATGTTGACGGAATACTTGTTCCAGGCGGTTTCGGCAACCGTGGTGTAGAGGGCAAGATAATTGCTGCAAAATATGCAAGAGAGCATGATATCCCGTATCTTGGAATCTGTCTTGGAATGCAGACTGCAGTAATAGAATTTGCAAGAAATGTTCTCGGTTTTTCAGATGCTGATTCAGGTGAATTTGCTCCTGACAGCAAGCATAAGGTAATCGATCTGATGCCTGATCAGAAGGGAATTGTTGATATGGGCGGAACAATGAGACTCGGCGCATATCCATGCAAGGTACGCAAGAATACTATTATGGAGAATTCATACGGTAAGACAGAAGTTTCCGAGCGTCATCGTCACCGCTACGAATTCAATAATGAATTCCGCAGTGAATTTGAGGCAAATGGAATGATCTTTACCGGAACATCACCGAACGGTCTTCTTGTTGAAGCAGTTGAAATACCGGCGAATCGTTTTTACATAGGTGTACAGTATCATCCGGAATTCAAGAGCCGTCCGAACCATGCACATCCGCTGTTCCGTGAGTTTGTCAAGGCTGCAGCAGAGAAAATGGAGGATGAAAACGGACAGATAGAGTTCGAATAATAACAGAACAACGGTACAGGCAGAGGCTTGTGCCGCTTGTTTATGTGAGCCGGAAATATATAAATATTTTTAGTTACTCCGGCGATTGGCTTTATGATAGCGTGGGAAGAGTTGTTACACTGAAAACTCAGGAAGTTGGATCGCCTGAGGAAACCGGACTCGGGAATCAGAAGTAACAGGGTAGATTAGTCTTGTGTGAGCGTGGATAGCCTGGTTTTACTTTATCTTACTTCAGACATCGGTCAGCTTTATATGAGCGTGTTCAGGTTTGTTAGTCTTAATAACAGGGGTAGTGAAGCTGCCTGAATAAACTTACTGCCATGGTAACTGAAACGGATACGATTGATTACGGTAATTCTTTTGATAAATTCAAAGAATAGTAATGGTAAGGAAATATTAGTACAGCGGGAGTGCAACAGTACTTCTCTGTCAGAGCATAGTGTATACGCAGCGATAGTGCGTCGCCGGCGACGCTGATGAATATTTTTTTGTTTACATTTGTGTTGACATATTGTATAATTAATTTATAACTAATGTCTGATTAATAACATTTTCTACAATATGATTATACAATGATCAGACTGGGGTAAAAAATTATCACAAATATTGTGTAATTAATAAATCGATAAGGGAGTGACAAATGTGCAGGAGAATATTTGCAGTATTCCGGTGAATGATGTCTTTTTGCCGAGGGACAGGTGTCCGATGTGCAGAATGAGGGAAATGCTTGAAGAACGTAAAGCAGAGTATATTACAGGTTCAGCAATGATGGAACCAAGCGTCAGAATAAAAACAAATGAACAGGGCTTTTGTTTTCGCCATTTTGAACAGATGGTCCGACTTGGAAAACGTCTTTCAAATGCATTGATACTTGAAAGCCATCTTCAGCAGATCTCGGAACAGTTTGTACCTGTTGTGCCGCCTAAAAAACCGGATAAGAAGAAAATGGCAGCTCTGGGAGCAATGCTCGGAGATTGTTTTATCTGCCGTGATATAAAGCAGAATATGGAGAATATGGTGCGTATTGTCCATGCAATGTGGATAAGTGAGCCGGAATTCAGACAACTCTATTCTCAGCAGCAGTTTATCTGTCTTGAACATTTTTATCTGCTGATGAATGTCGATCAGAAGGGGCTTGGAAAAAGCTATCAGGCGTTCTATGAAGAAACTTCAAGACTGACAGGCACATATCTCAATAAGCTGAGAGAGGATGTTCACCATTTTGCTTCTATGACAGATTACCGCAGTATCGGCAGCAATAACTGGGCAGGAACAAAAGACAGTATTGAACGCTCGATAGAATTCCTGACTGGCGAGCTTATCCCGACTGAGGATATGGAGGAATTTGAAGAGGAAGAAGAATAAGAAGAAAAACAGCTGCCTGAAATATGGTATAGCTGTGCAAAATAAAAATGTTGAATAAAGCGGAGGTCTATATGTCAAACGAAAATGAAATCTTTAATAATAATGATACAGAGAATACCGGAAATACTGCACCGTCATCTGCAGCAGGGGATAATGACTATGAATATCTTCTTGGCAGTGATGCACTGGATAGTTTTTCAGAGGAAAATGATGATGCAAAAAGTTATCGAAAGTACAGAACTGATGTAAGGAAACTGAATTACAGGGGACTTACATCAAAGGAACTTGAAATTCAGAAGAAGAAAAACATGTTTTCATGTGCATTCTTCGGAGGAATAATTCTGATAATCTCACTTTCCGTCGGAGCATTTATGATATTCAAATCTGCTCCGATATATGGATATATTCTGCCTATTGCCGGACTTGTATATTCCGGAATTCAGGCTGCACTTATCTTTAAAAGCAAATATGGTGCTTTTGACGGAGAAGTAGTTGAAAAATTTGTGACAACTAAAAACACACATTGCCTGAAGGTCTGGTCTGAAAATGAAAAGCAGTTCTGTCCTATGGTAGAATGGTATGAAGAAGGCTGGGAGGAAATACAGCCCGGAAGCAAAGTTACAATTTATAAGGTCAACAGACAGTATCATGCAGAAAGAAGCATAAATTAAGCTGATTGAGTACTATTTTCCGGTAAATCGGCCGGAAGGACAGAGGGAGGAATAATTATGTCAACACCTCATAACAGAGCTGAAAAAGGCGAGATCGCAAAAACGGTTCTGATGCCCGGAGATCCTCTGAGAGCAAAGTATATTGCTGAAAAATACCTTGAAGATGCAAAGCTTGTGAATGATGTCAGGGGAATGTATGCATATACCGGAAAATATCATGACAAAGAGCTTACAGTAATGGCAAGCGGTATGGGTATGCCGTCGATGGGAATATATTCATATGAGCTTTTTAATGAATATGATGCTGACAGTATCATACGTATCGGAACAGCAGGAGCAATAAGTGAAAAACTCGGGCTTCGTGATGTTGTTCTTGGTCTTGCCAGCTGTACGGGTTCGACATATGCAAAACAATTCGGATTGCCGTTCACTCCTGTTGCAGCTGCATCATATGAGCTTCTCAGAAGAGCAGATGACTGTGCTGCTGAACTCGGAATGCAGGTTCATGTCGGAACATTACTTTGTACAGATACATTCTATGATGAATCAGGAACACTTGCTCAGTGGCGTAAAATGGGAGTACTTGCAACAGAAATGGAAAGTGCTGCACTGTATTATAATGCAGCAAGAGCGGGTAAAAAAGCGCTTTGTATCTGTACAATTTCAGATTGTCCGCTTACAGGTCTGTCCTGCAGTGCGCAGGAACGTCAGACAACATTTGAGGATATGGTAAAAATAGCCCTCGGAACTGTCTGAAACTTATAAAGCTGATAGAGGAAGTGGATAATCTTGCTTAACGTATCTCATCTGACAAAAAAATATCATCGCTTTGTAGCAAATGATAACCTGAGTTTTATGGTCAATGACGGAGAAACAGCTGTACTCGCCGGACCGAACGGAGCGGGAAAATCGACAGCGATCAAATGTATCGCCGGTCTGCTTCGTTTTGAGGGAGAGATCGAGCTTTGCGGCTATAATAATAAGAGTACAGATGCTAAAAAAATACTTGGTTATGTACCGGAGATACCGGCACCTTATGAGCTGCTGACTGTGTGGGAGCATATGGAATTCATTGCCCGTGCATATAGTCTTGAAAACTGGGAAGACCGTGCAAATGATCTCATGCGCCGTTTTGAGCTTACAGACAAGCGTGATAAGCTGGGAAAAGAGCTGTCAAAGGGTATGCAGCAGAAGATCAGTATCTGCTGTGCCATGCTGATAGCGCCGAGAGTAATACTTTTTGACGAACCTCTTGTCGGACTGGATCCCCATGCCATAAAGGAACTGAAAGCAATGCTGAATGAACTGAAGGCAAAGGGAACAACGATCATAATTTCAACTCATATGCTTGAAAGTGTAGAAGATATATGGGACAGGGTATTTATTATGATGAACGGAAGAATAGAAGCCGAAAGAACAAGAAAGTTTGTTGAAGAAAGCGGAGAAAATCTTGAGGAGCTTTTCTTTAATATTACCGAAAGAAATAAAAATGACAGTGAAAACAAATAATATGCAGACAGTATCAGGATTGATTCTGTAAATGAAAAAACGTTTCAGTGCAGGATGATCTGCTCTGAAGCGTTTTTATTGTAATAGTAATAAATTATAACGAGGATTTCACGAAATGCCGGATAAAATGTTATTTATCTGATATTGCGTAAGAAGTGAGCTGAAAACGGTACTCTGCCGGATTAAAAAAATCGGCTTTCAATATTTCTGAGTGAGATTCCTTGCAATAACCAATGCAAAAATATAGATTATGATATAATTAGTCAGAGCTGAGCTGAAACGGAGTGAAAGAATTGGGAGCAATATCATATCTGCTGAGAAAAACAATAAAAAATGAAATAATAGATACTCTGCGTCATCCGCTGAAATTTCTGCTTTATGCATTTGTAGCAGTAAGTATGCTCTATGGCGCAATAAGAGGATATACAGCCGGCGGTGATCTTGGAAGCTCAGAAATATGGAGCGACCCGAGACTTCTTTCCGGTGCATATCTTGCAGTACTGTTTTTCATAAGCATTCCCGTACTTTTGAAGGGACTCAGCTCAGGAACAAGCTTTTTTTCGCTGAGTGATGTAAACAATATGTTTGTAGCACCTGTATCACCGAAGCGTGTGTTGATCTACGGTGTAGGCCGTCAGCTGGCAACAATGCTGGTGCTTGTAGTGACCTTTGCTGCATACGGCGGTATGATAATCAAGATGTTCAGTATGACTGTTGAACAAACAGTTATACTTATACTCGGCATAGTGCTGATGCTTGTAATGGTTCAGCTTGTAACGCTTATGATATTCTGCCTTGCAAGCACACATCCTGTAAGAGCAAGTGTTATGAAATATATAATATATGCAATGGCTTTTTCTGCACTCGGTACAGTGATCATTTATTCTTTTGTAAAAGGAATATCTGTGGAAAACCTTTTTGCAGCAATTTCCCTGCCTGCACTTGAATATATTCCTTTTATAGGATGGATGCACGGTCTTGTTTTCGGGATACTTGAAATGAATTCTGCCAAGATAATAGTATTCGGCGCACTGACATTGCTTTGTGCTGCTGTGTCGGTGATAATACTGATACTTACAAAGCTGGATTTCTACGAGGATGTTCTTTCTCAGGCGGAAAGCTATCAGGAATTCAGGGAGGCTGTCCGTGAGGGTAAATTCACAGACAAGGTAATGCTCGGCAATAAGGAGATAAAGCTTCGTAAAAAAGGCGTCAGAAGAGGAAAGGGTGCAACTGCGATTTTCCATAAGCACCTTCTTGAAGGAAGCAGACGTTCAAGATTTATGTTTTTCAATATCAATACATTTGTGCTGCTGTTTGTCGGATTTGTTATCACATTCGGCATAAAGCAGGCAAAGCCTGATATTGAGCCGACAATCATCTATCTTGCGGCAATGGTAATACTCGCATATATACAGTTCTTTTTCAGCGCTTCCGGCGACTGGGTGAAGGAGCTTACAAAGCCGTATATATACCTGATACCTGACGGTGCAGTAAAAAAACTAGTCATGGCTGCAGCAACGGGTATCATCAAGCCCTATACTGACGGGATAATAACCTTTGGACTGCTTGCGATTGTCGCAGGAGGTCATCCGATAGATATAATCGTTTCAATGCTTACATACGGAAGCTTCGGAACACTGTATATAGCAGCAAATATACTTGCACAAAGACTCGTGGGCATTGACAGCACAGGCGGTATTTTCATCACATTCTATATTTCAATGATAGTTATGACTGCACTTCCGGGAATAATAGCCGGACTTGTTGTGCTGTCAAGCTTTGCCGGACAATTCGGCTATATTGCAACAACTCTGCTCGGCGGTCCGCTGCTGCTATGGAATATAATAGTATCTGCCGGAATATTCCTTGCCTGCCGCAATCTCCTTAATAATACAGAGTAATGACCGGTTGTACTGCTTTTCTGACTTTAACCTGATTCATTAATGGAAGTTCCATTGAAAAACAGCGTCTTTTCGTGTGAGCGCCCGAATGGATGATAATACATAATAACGCATTTTATATAAATCTTCATTATAAAAGGCTTTGCGTTTTCATCAGACGCATTTAGTAAACTTTGAAACAAGAACTGAGTTTTTCTTTGACAGAAAGTATTCTTCTTTATGTTAAAGAATAATATTACTGTGTATCTGTCAGAAGTTATAGTTGAGTTTCACTATTCAGCTTGAGTCAGACGATTGTCTTACTTTTGCCCTGATCTGTCAAAACCGGAGCGATAAGGCAGAATCTTTTCTGTGCTCAGGAATAATGTTAAAACTGAAAATACAGTTCAGAAAAACAATTCATGATAATGATAAAAATTTGAATATATCACTTTACAAGCGGTAAATAATATGTTATAATAAACAGCGTTGAGCCCGTTCCCGGTCTTGGGGAGAAGCCTGATAACAGGAATCCACATGCCCTTGACTGAGATGGTACCGGTGTTTGCGTGCCGGTAGTGGGCGAAGGCAAAATTATTACAGTAAAGGTGGATAACACAATGCTTAAAGAAGAAAAGGATGCTATCATCAAAGAGTATGCTACTCATGAGGGCGACACAGGTTCACCCGAGGTTCAGATCGCAATTCTCACAAAGAGAATCGCAGACCTTACTGAGCACCTCAAGACTCACAAAAAGGATCACCACTCAAGAAGAGGCCTTTTTAAGATGATCGGTCAGAGAAGAAGCCTTCTCAACTACCTCATTAAGGTAGACATCGAGCGTTATCGTTCAATCATCGCAAGACTTGGTATCCGTAAATAATTGTTATGGGGCAGTCTGTTTCGCAGACTGCCTTGTTTCAATTCTTTTAAAGAATTATTCAGGGTACATTACAGAGGAGTAATCAGGTCGGCTTCACCATGCGGTTTATAATTCATAATTCAAAGCGTATAGTAAGGTGTAGGTTTTGAATTATGAATTATGCATTGGTACAGACCGGTAAAGCTCCTCTGGAAAAAAACAGACCGGAACAAATTATTCCGGACTGAAAAAACATAAAACGGAGGAAAGATCAATGTTTGAAAATTACAGAAAATTTGAAACTGAATTTGCAGGCAGACCACTTGTTGTAGAAACAGGTAAAACAACTCAGCTTGCAAACGGTGCATGTTTTGTACACTACGGCGAAACAGTAGTTCATGTTGCTGCAACAGCATCAGCAAAGCCGAGAGAGGGCGTGGATTTCTTCCCGCTTTCAGTTGATTTTGAGGAAAAGCAGTATGCACTTGGCAAGATTCCAGGCGCTTACGGCAAAAGAGAAGGCAGACCTTCAGAAAAGGCAATACTTGTATCAAGAGTTATTGACAGACCTATACGTCCTCTTTTCCCGAAGGATATGAGAAACGATGTATCAATCGTATGTACAGTTATGGCATATGACCCGGACTGTCTTCCTGAAATTGCAGCAATGGTCGGCACATCAATTGCCTTGAGCATTTCTGATATACCATGGAATGGTCCTATTTCAGCTGTTTCAGTAGGTCTTGTTGACGGTGAGTTCATCATCAACCCGACCAAGGAGCAGAGAGAGGTTTCTCAGATGGCTGTAACTGTTGCTTCAACAGACAGCAGAATTGCAATGATCGAAGCAGGTGCAAATATTGTTCCTGATGATGTAATGTACAGCGGTATCATGGCCGGTCACGAGGCAAACCAGAAGATCATTGAATTTATAAAGGGTATTCAGGCAGAAATCGGTAAGGCAAAATTTGAATATCCGAGCAACGAGCCTGATCATGAAATGTTTGAAGCAATCAAAGAATTCTCAATTGAGGATATCAAGGTTGCTCTTGACACAGACGATAAGAAGATCCGTGACGAAAGACTCAAGCCTATCTATGACAGTGTACATGAAAAATTCGATGAGATCTACCCTGACCAGGAGGCAAAGATCGACGAGTGTCTCTATAAGACACAGAAGTTTGTAGTACGCCGCTGGCTGCTTGATGAGCAGAAGAGAGTTGACGGCAGAAAAATGGATGAGATGCGTCCTCTTGCTTCAGAGGTAGGCATACTTCCGAGAGTACACGGTTCAGGTCTTTTCACAAGAGGTCAGACACAGGTACTTACAATAACAACACTCGGTTCAATCAGCGATAAGCAGATGCTCGACGGAATCGATGATCAGACTTCAAAGAGATATATCCATCATTATAATTTCCCGTCATATTCAGTCGGCGAGACAAAGCCGTCAAGAGGTCCCGGCAGACGTGAGATCGGTCATGGTGCACTTGCAGAAAGAGCACTTGTTCCGGTAATCCCGTCAGAGGAGGAGTTCCCGTATACAATCAGACTTGTATCAGAGATCCTTTCGTCAAACGGTTCTACATCACAGGGTTCGATCTGCGGCAGCACATTGTCACTTATGGATGCCGGTGTTCCGATCAAAGCACCTGTTGCCGGAATATCCTGCGGTCTTATCACAGAGGGCGAGCGCTGGATGACAATGGTTGATATTCAGGGACTTGAGGACTTCTTCGGTGATATGGACTTCAAGGTTGCAGGTACACACGAGGGTATCACAGCAATCCAGATGGATCTTAAAATCAGCGGTCTTACACCTGATATGGTAAAAGAGGCTCTCTATAAGACACATAAGGCAAGAGATTATATTCTTGATGAAGTAATGCTCAAGGCTATTCCGGAACCGAGAAAAGAGATTTCAAAGTATGCTCCGAAGATGCTTTCAACAACAATCCCGGTTGACAAGATCCGTGAAGTAATCGGTTCAGGCGGAAAGGTTATCCAGAAGATTTGTGCTGAATGTGATGTCAAGATCGATATTGAAGAAGATGGTCATGTATTTGTCAGCGGTCTTGATATTGACAATTGTAACAGAGCAATGACTATTGTTGATACGATCGTCAAAGATCCTGAGCCTGGTACAATCTTCAAAGGCAGAGTTACAAGACTCATGGACTTCGGTGCATTTGTAGAAATCGCACCCGGTAAGGAAGGACTTTGCCATATTTCACAGCTTGATGTTAAGCGCACAGACAAGGTAACAGATGTTGTAAATGTTGACGATGTTATCATTGTAAAGGTGCTTGATATTGATGATAAGGGCAGACTTAATCTTTCAAGAAGAGAGGCACTTATTGAGGTAGAAGGACTTACCCCTGAGAATGAACTGCCGGCACGCAGACCTTCAGGTCCGAGAAACGGCGGTTTCAGAGGCGGAAGAAGAAACAATCATAATGACTGATAAATAAATTAAAGAGGCTGTCGCATTTATAAAGTGCGGCAGCCTGTTTTTCTTGAAACAGAATAAATCCTTTATTATGAATAAAGGCACAAAAACAGTCAATACTTTTGTTACAAATAAAAACGGAGGTATTGACTGTGGCATATAATAAGGTTGAGATATGCGGAGTAAATACAGCGAAGCTCAAAGCAATTCCGGAGAAAAGAAAAACAGAGCTGCTGCGTATTATAAAAAACGGAAGCGAACAGGAAAGTCAGAAAGCAAGAGAAGAAATGATAAACGGCAATCTTCTGCTTGTGCTGAGTGTTATACAGAAGTTTGCCGGAAGGGGAGAGAACCCGGATGATCTTTTTCAGGTCGGCTGTATAGGTCTTATAAAAGCGATAGATAACTTCAATCCCGAGCTTGATGTCAGATTTTCGACATATGGAGTTCCTATGATAATCGGAGAGGTCAGACGGCATCTGAGGGATTACAGTCCGCTTCGTGTGAGCCGTTCGATAAAGGACACTGCATACAGGGCGATGCAGGCAAAGGAAATGATCACAGCGAAAACAGGCAGGGAGCCTACAATTGAGCAGATAGCAAAGGAGATAGAAAGCAGTCCGGAAAATGTCGTAATTGCACTTGAGTCTATTGTTGATCCTGTATCAATTTATGAGCCGGTGTATTCCGATGGTACAGACACAGTTTTTGTAATGGATACCCTCGGAGATAAAACTGACGATAAAAAATGGCTTGAACAGATTGCTCTGCGTGAGGCAGTAGAAAAGCTGAGCGAAAGGGAAAAGAATATCCTGACACTGCGGTATCTTCGGGGCAGGACACAGACAGAGGTCGCTGATGAAATAGGGATAAGTCAGGCACAGGTTTCAAGGCTTGAAAAAACTGCTATGCTCAGAATTCGCAAGGAAATGGAAGGATAAGCAATTAAAAAAGCTGGCATAATTATGGATTCAAGTTGCCGATAGCGCGTCAAGGGTGCAGCGTCACGCTGCCGGCGGCCGGGGGTGGCTTGACAACAGAAGTGCTGTGAACTATAATTAGACTAAAAATTTCGGAGAGTTAAAAAGATGAGATCATCTGTAAAACACAAGAAAAATTCAGTTACTATTGCGATAATTATAGTATGTATATTGGTATTTACAGGATTTTTCCTTTTAAGATTTGTATTTCTGGATAGCCTTATAGGGGTATTGATCGGATATGATTCGGAATCAGATCAGACAAATATATCTACAATAGATTTTGCCTGCAAGGATACCCATTATCGTATTGAGAGTGGCTTAATTACAAATAAAACACAGGATTATTATGGTGAATACCTTGTCTGGGCACCTGATGAAAATGCTTCTCAATCTGAGAGAAAGGAAGCTGCTGACAAAGCAACTGTTATTCAGGCAATGAAATATCATGGAATAGATAATCTGTCACTGGATCATCTTTGTTATTCGGTTCGGGATATTCCTGAGAAAAAAATCACTCGTGGAAATATTTTTTGTGATGATCCGCAGGCTCATCATCATAAAAAGCCCGAAGGTGTAGAATGCAGACGGCTTTCATATGATACTGCACTCGGAGAAATGTATGCTGAATGAAAAAACCGTCCCGGTGATTGATCGGGACGGTGTGATAAGCTGACATGGTTTCTTTTCGTGGACGTAGGTCAAATTTACTGAAGATTGCGTGTCCGGTATACTGGGGACAATTTACAGTTCAATAAAATAAAAAAGAATAAATAATAATACAGAAACGTCACTATCGGACTTTTTCATATTTATTATTTATTCTTTAT
>ONRO01000019.1 GCA_900320235.1 uncultured Eubacteriales bacterium | reverse complement strand
GAGCTGGTGGACAGACTCGAACTCCCGACCTGCTGATTACAAATCAGCTGCTCTACCAACTGAGCTACACCAGCTTATTAACTTTGCATCATCTGACGACTTGTATATAATACCATACTTTTATAGTTTTGTCAATACTTTTTTCAAATTTTTTTACACCGATCTGCTTTTTTCATTTCTTTTTATAATAGCCGTCCTTTATCAGCTGACTGACAATCATTGCTTCACGCTTTATCATCACTTCGTCTGCACCGCCGTGATCACACTCAAGATTCATCCTTACTGCGTTCTCCGGATCATCATATTCCAGCGTAAATCCTTCATCCGCTTCGTAATCATCAAGCTCCTGATTACCTGCTTTTTCAGTTTTTACTTCACAGAAATAATAGTAATTGTCCTGTATGAATGCATCTTCATTATCGCCCTTCTGTATCCGGTGTACATATCCGTATTCCTTAATACTCTCTTTTAAAGCTTCTAGACCAGTTTCCTCTCTTACCTCTCTTAAAAGTGCGCAGATATGATCTTCGTTTGCTTCGATCCCGCCTCCGGGAAATTTATAATAATTATATTTCAGGCTATGTACCATTGCAAGTCTGCCGTTTTTGACTATAATTGCTCTTACTGATGGTCTTTCAAACCTTCTTCCGTTAATATCAAAGTTCTTCATATCAAGTTAAAACAACAGCTTCATTTTTTTACCCCTTATTTTTTATGAACTGTTCTTCTTTCGGTCACAACTGATCTTTCCTGCTGTGTCTGCTTTGCGCCCCAGTTCATCGTTCCGCTTATCACATTACAGTCCGAGGCATCTCTGCCGCCGGAAACCCGTATGTACTCATCATTCACAAGCTTTCTGTTAGTGGGATCAAAGCCATACCAGTAGCCGCGGCACAAAACCTCTACCCATGCATGGGATGCCCCCTCGCCCATCAGCATTCCTGCTGCATAGCGTGCTGTTATCCCCCTCATGCGCAGCAGCGATAACATTATATGCGCATAATCCTGGCAGACTCCTCCACCTGAGCTTAAAGCCTGCTCCGCAGTGTCGCCTGTCATAGTAAGTACAGCATCATAGCTCAGGATCTCATAAAGCTTTCCCGTAAGAAACAGAGCTGCTTCATATGCACTTTCCGCACGGTCAAGCTCAAGAGAATCATAAAGCTGCAGAAGTCTTTCTCCGGGTCTTGTGATATCTGTCTGGCAGGTATAAAATGCATATTCAGACGGATTATTGGTATATTCTTCAAAAATATCAATCCCTGTGATCACGCTGCCGCTTACCGTAACATCAAATCTTGCATGCTGCTGATTGATATAGCCGCTTATCGTTTCATTTCCGAAACTGTCTGGAAATTCATCGTATTTATGACAGTTTGCGATAAAAACCTCTCTTGACTCCACCTTCTGCCTTGCAGTGTCAAGCGGAAGAAAACGGAAAATAAAGCGGTGATCAGTTATCGGACAGCTGTAAAAAGCTGAAAGCTTGTAATCATAATACAGTCTTTTGATAACGATCACCCCTTTGATATTCAGTCAGTAAACTCAGATACGACTGATGCTTAAAGACCTGAATACTTATTTCAGAATAAAATCAACTGTTCCGAGTGCAACATTTGCAGCGCTTACCTCAATTGTCACCTCATCACCTATACAATAGCTGCTGCCGCTGCGTGAATCAGTTATTGTTGTTTTGCCGTCAAAAACATAATCCGTGCCCTCAGACGAAAGAAGATCAACAAATCCTTCAATGCCGTTTGGTATCATAACGAAAATGCCCTTATTTGTAACGCCTGATACAACTCCCTGATAGATTTCTCCGAGATGTGCCCTCATATACTCGGCAGCATAGCATTTTTCCGTATCTCTTTCTGCCCTGACCGCCCTTATTTCAAAATCAGAGGACAGCTTTGCGGATTCAGCTGCAAATTCTTCATAGCGTGTTTTTATTTTTTCTATCGGAACTCCGCTCACAAGATCACCAAGTATTCTGTGAATCGATGTATCCGGATAGCGTCTTATCGGTGATGTGAAATGACAGTAATCCTCAAGCGAAAGACCAAAATGTCCGAGCGGTCTCGGGTCATATCTTGCCTTTGCCATTGTTCTCAGCACCTGAGTTGATATCAGTGCGGCATATTTTGTATCCTTTGCCTTTTCGATCAGTGCGGAAAGATCTGTCTGTCTGACACCCTCTTTGATACGTCTTGTCTGGAATCCGCAGGCTGCTGCAAGCTCTGAAAGAGCGGCAAGCTTCTGTTCATCAGGTGCTTCATGCACACGGTATACAAACGGTATTCCTACGCTTTTTGCATATACTGCAGCAGCACCGTTTGCCATTATCATAAACTGTTCGATAAGCTCCTCAGCTTCTCCTCTTTCACGCTCTGATACACCTATGCAGACTCCCTGCTCATCAAGTACAAAGCGGAGCTCTGTCGTTTCAATGCCAAGCTCTCCACGGCGCTTTGCCTTTGCCTTGAGGATATCTGCAAGCTCACGCGCAACAAAGATACTGTCATAGACAGGTGCATATTTTTCCTTCAGCTGTTCATCTGCACTGCCGTCAAGTATTGCATTGACCTCGCTGTATACTCCTCTCACCTTTGACACGATAACGCTTTTCTCAAAGCGGTAATCGACAAGCTCTGCCTTTTCATTAAGCTTCATTATACATGAAAATGTAAGCTTCCTTGTTCCGGCATTCAGCGAACAGCAGCCGTTTGATATTTCAACCGGAAGCATCGGTATAACACGGTCTGCAAAATACACTGATGTTCCTCTGAGGCGTGCTTCATCATCAAGTTTGCTTCCGTTTGTCACATAATGTGAAACATCAGCTATATGAACGCCGAGTTCCCAGCCGCTTTCAAGCTTTTTTACAGATATTGCATCGTCAAGGTCCTTTGCATCTGCTCCGTCTATTGTAAAGACAGGCTCCTGTGTCAGATCAAGTCTTTTTTCAAGCTCTTGTGCAGTTATCGGCTGAGCCGCTTTCATGGCTGCCTCATGCTTTACAGGAACAGAGAATTTCACAGGGATTCCGTAGGAGTCTATGATCGCATCAGCACATACCCTTGCACTGTCACCTCTGCCATATATCTTTATTATCCTTGCATAGACTGTTTTTTCCTTCTGATCATAGAACACTGCTGCCTTGACCTTATCTCCTGCCTTGCTTTTCAGCTCTCCGCCCTTTACTATCCTGAGATGACAGGAATACATATTATCAGGAATGATATATGCTTTTCCGGCTTTGCCGTTTGGTCTTTCTATCGTTCCGGTTATGACTCTTGTTCCCTTTTCAAGAATCTTGTCTACCTCTCCTGAAAAGCCCTTTGCACCTGCCGTTATTTTTTTGAGCATTACGACATCTCCTGGCATTGCACCCTTGAGATGCTTTTCATGTATGAAAATATCCTCCATATCCTCACGCTCGGGGGATGCAAAGGAGAAGCCCCTTGCCTGACGGACTATCGTTGCCGCAATGCACCCCATGTTTTCAGGCAGTCCGACTTTTTTTCTGTCAAGTATTATCTTGCCTTTTCTTTCAAGATATGAGATGGCATTATTGAATTCTTCTATTTCAAGCACTCCGCTGAAAATCAGAAGATCACGGCGTTCCACCGGTGAGTCCTGCTCTCTGAGTGCCTGAAGGATCATTTCATTTACTTCCTTATTCATTCTGTCTCCTTTACTGCGGGGAGTTTCCCCCTTCTTCAAACTGTTTTCACTCTGTCATAAACAGGATCCCAAGAGTTCCGGGTCCACAGTGGGATGAGATAGTACAGCTTGCTCTTGTTATGAATATTTCATCAAACTGATTTTTGGATCTCAGATAGTCATACACAACCCTGACATGGTCATCACCGATACCCGCATGGGTTATGAAGATCTTATCCTTTCTTATATTATCATAGGCTGAAAGCTGCTCGTCAACATACTGCAAAAGTACATTGTCAAGCTTTCCTCTGTACTTCTTTCCGACTGTCATTGATCCGTCCTTATTGTTTACATAAATTGACGGCTTTATCCTGAGCAGGTTTGCTCCGAATGCAGCAAGTGCTGAACAGCGTCCTCCTGCCCGAAGATAATCAAGCTTATCAATAACAAAGCTTGCATGTACCTTTTCTGTCATTACCCTTATCTTTTCTGCAACTGTTTTTGCATCAAAGCCCTGTTCAATCAGCTTTCCGGCTTCCATTACAATATGTCCGGAGCCCGTTGACAGGTTACATGAATCGATCGCATATACATTTCCCAGCTCCGCAGCAGCTGTAAGGGCATTCTGATGTGTAGAAGAAAGCGCAGATCCGAGATTGATATGTACAACACTGTTTCCCGCCTCAACAAACGGTCGGAAAAAATCAATGTATTCTCCTACGCTGAATGCTGATGTTTTCGGCAAAACTCCGGTTGCCTCAAAATTCTTATATATATCGTCAGGCTGTATATTCACTCCGTCCTCATAGCTTTTCTCACCGAGTACGATATGCAGCGGAGTGTATCCAGCAACGTGATACCTTTCAGTAAGCTCCTTTGTAAGATCACATGTGCTGTCTGCGGTCAGGATTACATTTCCCATTGTAAGCTCTCCTCTCATATTTATTATTTTTTATATCTTTTGAGCTGTCTGATATCATTTCCGTAAAAATCTACTCTTTTAAGCATTCCGACTATTCTTGAAACCATCCTGTTTCCATAAACATTCTCAAGTTCCTTAACAGAAAGATTGGTGCTTATTATAATCGGCTTTGATGAATTCAACCTTGAATTCACTATATTATAAATTGCCGCCTGAGTGAACTTCGTGACGAATTCCGTTCCAAGATCATCAATGATAAGCAGGTCACATTCCTGCAACAGCATTTCATCCTCAACCCTGTCAGAGGATCTTCCGCCGAATTGTCTGGTTTCGAGTCTGGAAAGAATATTCGGTGCTGATACATAGATCACTCCGTAGCCGTCATTGATCGCTTCCTGAGCTATTGACAGTGAAAGATGCGTCTTTCCCAGTCCTGTACCGCCAAGGAAAAGCAGACTTTCAGAATATTCATCGAATTTTTCTGAATATCTCTTGCAGAATCTCAGAACTCCGCCCATATAATCTCTTATTGTTCTGCCGTTCATGGAAGGGATTATATCCTCAGGATAATAGTCAAGTGAAAAGCTTTCAAAGCTGCAAAGTGACAGTGGTGAGATCCTGTTGAGCTGTTCATATGCTGTCTGACGAAGAAGCTGCTTCATACATTCGCACATTCTTCCGTCAATATTTCCTGTATCCCGGCAAAGCTGACAGTTATACCACGGTTCCAGAAAATTCGGTACAAGACATTTTTTATCAAGTATTTCTCTCAGTTCCTTCTGAAGTGAAAGGCTTTTTGTTTTCAGCTCCTCAAGTCTTGAAAGCTTATCTGCGCCCATCAGTACTGCCTTTCCCGCATTCACTGATATTTTCACAAGTTCACGTTCTATTTCGCCTGCGCGAGGTTCACTGCTATACAGTTCATCTCTGCGCACCTCAAGATCATGCTCTGCTTTTCGCCTGCGCTCCTCCATTTGTCTTACAGCTTCAAGATAAATCTCACGGCTGTACGCCATCAGAATCCCTCCTCAATAACAGCATTTGTGCTTTCAAAGCGCTCAATATCATATGTCGGCTTTTTCTCTTTTGGTTCAGTTTTTTTGCTGACGGTCTGGTCTGCCTTTGCCTGCTCCATCGTACCTATTCCCGCATTGTGCCATCTTTCAAGCACTCTGTTGACATATCCCGGAATATATTTTCCCTTTGCATCAACGCATATCTCATATGCATATCTGACAAGCTCAGGCGGGAATTTCCACTCATTCAGCCATGTGTCAGAAAGCTTTATTTCCTTTTCAGTCGGTGAATGCGGTTCTGTTTCAAACAATCTCTGTACGATACCTGCGGCACTTCTTCCGCTTGTTAATTTTCGGATCATTTCCTCTGCACGTTCAAGCGTTGTTATTTCATTATCTGCCCAGTTTATTGCCATTTTTTCTATATATCTGATATTGTTCTTTCCTATGCCGCAGGCATACTGCATAAGCATCACAAGGACTTCAACCGGTATGCCGTCATATTCATGTATCAGAAGAAGTGTTTCTTTTTCGTTATTGCTCGTTGGTCTGCCGAAGATATCATCTGCCGTATGCATCAGGAACATTACTCCGTCATCATTGTTCATCCGTTCTGTCAGATAGTTTATATCAGGCTTTTCCGGACGTGACAGTGCCCTTGAAGGCTTTTTCTCCTTCTCATTTTTTTCTTCTGCCGG
>ONRO01000052.1 GCA_900320235.1 uncultured Eubacteriales bacterium | reverse complement strand
CCTGCTGAAGCCAGACATCTCCGGTGTCGATAGCGTCAAACAGACTCGGAAGCTCGCTTGTTTTTACGATAGCCTTCTGAGGGCTGACATTGATATCAGTGTTCACAAGCTGAACAAATACCTTATCCGCCATCATAAGATCCTTGATACTTTTTCCATCGTCAGTTTTTTCGTTTACAGGTGCGAGCTGTTTTTTTGATTTGATCTGCATTCTTACGACATAATTATCTCTCATATCTCCGAAATAGAGCAGATCACCACTTCTTACCAGCGGCTTTCCCTTATACATAAAAAATGCGTTTTTGTTTTCTGCCATTGGTATTACCTCCCCATTCAAATTACACGACTATGCAAAAAAGCGGCGGAAAGCTCCGCCGCACCAAAGCATAATTAAATACCGAGATAATTCTTGAGCAATATCTCAAGAAGGTCATCCCTGTCGATCCTGCTTATTAGGCTGCGTGCATTATTATGCGTGGTGATATACGTCGGATCCTCTGACAGAATATAACCAACAAGCTGATTGATCGGATTATAGCCCTTCTGTGCGAGAGCATTATAAACTGTTGTCAGTATAGCCTTGACAGATTCGTCACTATTATCTGACAAAGAAAAAATTATGGTCTTATCTGTTACGTCCTTACGCATCTATACCACCTCCGGAATTTCATAGCTTATTTTAACACATATTTTCTATAATTACAATAGATTTTTATAAAAAATATTGATATTCCATCCATTTCCACCTTGATTCACTGCTTTTTTTACATTCACCGCCCCATTAACGGGTATTTTTGTCTGCCTGTGAAAAAAGTCTTTTACTGATATCATAAACTTTACAACCTGTTTTTGTATCTTTACACTCACACCCGAGCCGGTTCTGAACAGATCAGCCTTTTCCTGATTTATCATCTCTGTAATCAAATAACATATTCCGAATCATCATTCACGGACTTTTCCGGAAAAAAGCTGCCCCGTTATTATACAACGGGACAGCCTGATAATATTACTGTGCTTTAATTGTAACGCCTGTTTTTGCAAGGTTTTCTGTGATCCTGTCAACGATCTCCTGTACCTCATTGGAAGAAAGCGTTCTTTCGTTTGAGCCGAATTCAAAGCGTACTGTTATTCTGTGTACATCATCTGTATCATAGGTATCGATAACGCTGACATTTCTGAGAAGCTCTGTTCCGGCATCCTTCCAGCTTGCTCTGAGATCGCTGAACATAACTCCCTGCGGAATGTCAAGGCTGAGATCATATTCCATTGACGGATATCTTGACGGCTCAACGTATTCGATTGCCTTTGCAGGAACTGATGAAAACTTATTTATATCAATTTCAGCAAATACCACATTACCCTTCTTGTCAATATTCTTCGATACAGTCGGGTGTGTCATTCCGATATAGCCTATATCAACACCGTCAAGAACGACCCTGTTGTAATTAACAGGATGGATATAGCTCTTTTCAGGCTCTGACTTTACAAATTCAAGATTACTGTGCTTGACATCAAGTGCGATTGCTGCAAGAATATCCCTCAGACGGAAATAGCTCTCTTTGATATGGATTCCCTTGCTGTAAAGTGTTATGCCGAGCATCTTGTTCTCAATGCAGAGATTATTTTCATCAACACCGTTTACTACTCTGCCGATCTCGAATATACCGAACTTATTTGCATAGCCGATATTTGTTCTGACCTGACAAAGCTGAGTCGGGATCATTGAATTTCTGAGTGTTTCAATATTGGGGTTCGTAGCATTTGCAAGGCGGATATTTTCCTCAACAGGAATACCTAGAGCTTTCTGCTCATCATTATATGCCCATACATAGGAATGTACCTCATGCAGACTGAAACGCTTTACAAGAAGATCCTTTATCTTTTCCTCGTCCGTCTTTACAATCTCTGCTCTGATCGGATAAAGAGGTGAAAGAGCTGTATTCACTTCAAAATTATCATAGCCGTATATTCTTGTGATTTCCTCGATAATATCAGCCTTCATTGTTACATCCTTAGTAACACGCCATGAGGGAACATCAACTGTAAAATCATCGCCGTTTCTGACTGCTCTGAAGCCGAGTCCGTTTAGGGTATTTACAATGGTTTCTCCGTCGATATCAATGCCTGTATATCTGTCAACGAATGCCTGATCGAATTCAAGTGTCACAGGCGGGAACTTCTCCACATATTCATCCGTGAGTGATGAAACAACCTTTACTCCGCTGTCATACTTCTTGAGCAGACAAAGGAAACGTCCGATTGCAGGAACTGTCATTTCAGGATCAAGGCTCTTTTCATATCTCATTGAAGCATCTGTTCTGTGCGAAAGTCTTACGGTAGACTTACGGATGCAGGCTGCATCAAAGTTTGCTGATTCAAGCGCAAGTGTTGCTGTATCTTCCCTGATCTCACTGTCAAGTCCGCCCATGATACCTGCTATGGCAACAGGTGTATCACCGTTGCAGATCATCAGGGTGTTTTCGTCGATATTTCTCTCTGTACCGTCGAGAGTGGTGAATTTAAAAGGCTCTGCAAAGCGCTTTACCCTGATCTTTTGTACCATTCTTGCATCAAACGCGTGCATTGGCTGACCCATTTCAAGCATAAGATAGTTTGTAAGGTCTGCAAGGAAATTGATTGCTCTCATTCCGCAGTAAAAAAGTCTTATTCGGATATTCACAGGGCTTACTGTCCTGCTGATATTTTCTACCTTGATACTGCTGTAACGCTTGCAGAAATGATCCTCGACCTTCAGATCAACAGACGGAAGTCCGTCATATACAGTCAGATCGTCAGTTTCAAGAGCCTTGAGCGGTCTGCCTGCAAGGGCTGCAAATTCTCTTGCGATACCGTAATGGCCCCACAGGTCGGGACGGTTTGTCAGTGACTTATTATCAACCTCAAATATGATATCATCAACATCATATACGGTTTTGATATCAGTACCGCAGGGGATATCGTCTGTTATCTCCATAATACCGGAATTGTCATCTGAAAGACCTATTTCAGATTCGCCGCAGCACATACCGTTTGAAGTATATCCTGCAAGCTTTCTCGGAGCTATGGTGATATCTCCTATTTTTGCGCCAAGCTTTGCAAAAGCCGTTTTCATTCCGACTCTTACGTTCGGCGCACCGCATACTACATCTGTCAGCTCTCCGTCACCGGCATCTACCTTGAGAAGATGGAGCTTTTTTGACTCCGGATGAGGCTCAACTGATTTTATTTCAGCGACAACTATTCCGCTGATATCTGATCCTTTGAAAAAGATCTCATTTTCCACCTCTGCAGTAGAGAGAGAAAATCTGTGTATAAGGTCTACCTTGTCAAGACCCTCAAGATCAACGAAATCGCAGATCCAATTCATTGATAAAAACATATTCCCGTTCCTCCTTTATTCATCGTCCGTAAACTGCGACAAAGATTTCAGGCTGCCGCTGTTGAGGTCTCTGATATCCTTGATACCGTATTTCATCATTGCAAGTCTTGTAAGACCAAGTCCGAACGCAAAGCCTGTGTATTCCTCAGGATCGATACCGCCCTCTCTGAGAACATTCGGGTGTATCATACCGCAGGGACAAAGCTCAAGCCAGCCGCTGTGCTTACATGACGGACAGCCCTCGCCGCCGCAGATAAGACAGCTTATATCAAGCTCAAAGCCCGGCTCGACAAACGGGAAAAAGCCCGGACGCAGACGAACCCTGATATCCTTTCTGAATACCTCTGAAAGCATTGTTTTCATAAAGTAGATAAGGTTTGAGATTGAAATGTTCTTATCGACCATCATACCTTCCATCTGGAAGAAGGTGTTTTCATGGCAGGCATCTGTTGCCTCATTGCGGAAGCATCTTCCCGGGAAGATCGCCTTTATCGGAACACCGTTTTCCCTGAGGGCAGGGCCGTATTTTCTGAGTATCGCATTCTGTGCAGCAGAAGTCTGTGATTTAAGAAGCTGACCGTTTTCAAGATAATAAGTATCCTGCATATCTCTTGCCGGGTGATGCTTAGGGATATTTACAGCCTCAAAGCATTCATAGTCTGTTACAACCTCAGGATAATCTTCGACTGTGAAGCCCATTGATTTGAATATTGTTTCGCACTGTCTTTGTACAAGGGTGATCGGGTGATAGGAGCCCATATCATTTTCAGCCGGTGCAGAAATATCGAACTGCGGCATTGCAGCGATCTCAAGCTCGGTCTGTTTCTTTTTAAGTTCCTCAGTTCTTTCCTCGATCTTTGTCATGGCAAATTCCTTGAGCTTGTTCACATCTGCGCCGAAAGCTTTTTTCTGATCCGCAGCAAGCTCTTTCATTCCCTTGAGAAGAGAAGTGATACTTCCCTTTTTGCCAAGATAGGATACTCTGAGCTGATCCAGTGAGGACAGATCAGAAGTTCCCGAAAGTTCCTTTTCGATTTCTTCCTTTAATCGTAAAATTTTGTCATCCACTTTCTGATACCTCCGTTAAAGTGTTAATTTTAGAAGCATATAATATACACTCTTTAAAGTTTGCCAGGAAAACGCCGTACCGATCATATTCTGAATATCCGGAAGCTCCGCATAAACAGTCTGCCGCACTGTGAAAAAACAAATTTCTGCATTTCCCTGAGTTTTTCCGGTCATACTGTACATACTTTTTCCTTTTTCCTTAAAGTATCTTATTCCCGGTCTTTGCGTGAAGGCAGGTACAACCCTTCCGTTTGCCGCAGCGCATAAAAAAGTCCCTGCACAGCCATAGACTGTACAGGGACGAAAACTCTGTTCCGCGGTACCACCCTGATTTCTGCATAAGTTGCAGACTCTCAAGCTGACTCTAACGGTGTCTGCCGTCACAACCTACTGAAAAAAATGTTCAGCTGTGCCGTTCGGAAGGGAACTTCACCGGTCGTCCTTCGTCCGTATTTCAGCCAGGTACGGACATCTCTGTCAGAAGGGAAAATATCGGCTACTTCCTTCGTCATTACGTTTAAACCAATTCTAACACATTATTCCCTATTTTTCAAGTCCCATTCTCCGGCAGGTGACGCCGGCAGCGTGACCGGCGTGCCGCCGGTGTCGCGACGCGCTATCGCTCCGTATACACTGCGCTCTGATAGAAAAGTACTGTTGCACTCCCGCGGTACTAATATTTT
>ONRO01000163.1 GCA_900320235.1 uncultured Eubacteriales bacterium | reverse complement strand
CAAAAGAGAGGAACCTTAAGAGGAGGGGCCAAAGCCCTTCCTCTTGTGGTTCCTTTCTTTTGGCTGCGTCCGCATTCTGCGGGCGCTGTTCCGGCGACAGAAGCAGTCAGAAAGAGCCGAGCAGAAGCGTAAAAAAGCCAGCCGAGCAGCCTGACCGTCGTAACACTGCGTATTTTTCTGAAACCAGCGCCGAAGTATTGACTTGACATCTTTATCAATCAGTGATAAAATGACATCAACTTATTCACTATTTATTATCATTTATTACAAAAAACAATCTATTTTCTTTTAATCAATTAAACAGGAGGTAATAAAATGAAAAATAGTTTTTTAAAACGTGCAGGAGCAGCAATACTTTCACTTGCAGTTCTCGCCGGAGGTGCTGCTGCTGTATCACAGATCACTGACAGCAGCATTACCGCATATGCCGCAACAGCAAGTGAAAAAGAAAGCAATGATACCATATCCATGGCTAATACGGTTTCCACAGGTGTAACCTATAATGCGCAACTCACAGAAAAAGATACGGATTATTTTGAGATCACACTGCCCTCCTCAGGAGCACTTACAGTCGATTTTACAGCATATTTTAACCGGCTTGGCTTCTATATGTATGATTCATCCGGCAATGAAGTGTGGAGCTGGAATAATTTATGCTGGAATGATGTAACAAAAACCATTCATAGTACAGCTTATGCAGTATTGAATAAGGGTAAATATTATATCTGCTTCACAAAAAGCTCATTTTATAATACTTCTTTATCCCTAGGAAATTACAATTTCAACCTTAGCTTTGATTCATCAAATGAAAGCTTTACAGAAACAGGCTACGGTATAAATAATGAATTATCACAGGCAAATACTGTTTCATTTAATAAGCAGTATAATGGTGTTCTGGCAATAAATGACAAAACGGATTTTTATAAAATAACTCTGCCCTCCACCGGCACATTGTCTATTGACTTTTCCGCATATTTTAATCGTTTGGGATTCTATATATATGATTCAAACGGAAATGAAGTATGGAACTGGAGTAATTTATGCTGGAATGATGTAACAAAATCAATTGATAATACAGCTAACGCACTTCTGAATGAAGGAACATATTACTTCTGCTTTACAAAATCACCATATTATGAACAGCATATTTGCCGTGGAAATTATAAATTCAAACTTGACTTCACTTCATCGGGTGAAAGCTTCAGAGAAACGCAGGAAATATTCTATAACACTCTTAATGAAGCCTGCGCGATCAAACCCGGAGTAAAATATAACGGAGCAATCACAATAAATGATAATATTGATTATTATAAGTTTACATTATCCTCAAAAACAACAGTCACTTTGAACACAACTCATAAAGCTGAACGTCTTGGTTTATTTGTATATAATTCTGAAGGCGGTACCGTACTGAATCTGGGCGGACTTTACAGAGATGATGTCACTCATGTCATAAATAACGAGTCGGTAATGGAGCTTGAAAAAGGAACATATTATATTTGTTTTTGTAAACCTACCTATTATAATATAGATACTGCACGAGGCAATTTCAGTTTCAGTATTTCCGTTCCCGGCGCGACATCAGTCAAGCTCAGCAAAACATCCGTCACACTCGACAAAGGCAAAACAACAACACTGACCGCAACTGTTCAGCCGGGCACAGCATATGACAAATCAGTCACATGGACAAGCTCAGATGAAAAAGTCGCATCCGTATCAAACGGCAAGATCACCGCAAAATCAGGCGGTACAGCTACGATCACAGCAAAAACCTCAAACGGCAAAACTGCAAAATGCACTGTAAAGGTAATTGATCCTGATGTAATAACAGGCTTAAAGCTTAACAAAACCACTATTTCACTCGGCAAAGGGGAACAGACAACTCTGATACCCACTTTTAATCCGTCAAATGCAAGAAATAAGACTCTTACATGGACAACAAGCAACAGTAAGATAGTTACAGTATCAAACGGAAAGATCACCGGAAAAGCTAACGGTACGGCAACCATCACAGCAAAGACAAATAACGGCAAAACCGCGAAATGTACTGTAACAGTCAAGAACGCACCGTCAAAAGTAACACTTTCCAAGGGAATCCTTACACTCGGCGTAGGCGAGAAATACTCATTAACCTCAACTATCCCTGACGGTTCAGCAGCAGAGACAAGGGTATACCGTACAAGCAACAGCAGTATCGTAAAAATGACAAGAACCTACTGGCAGGGCGAATTCGTAGCTCAGAAGCCTGGTGTTGCATATGTAACTGTACGTCTTTACAACGGCAAGGAAAGCACATGTAAAGTAACCGTCAAAAAAGCTCCTGCATCTGTAAATCTCAACAAGACAAGCATGACGCTAAAAGTTGGTCAGTCAGCATCACTCAGTGCTGTTATCCCGTCTGATGCAGGCTGTGCAACAAGGACCTTCCGCACAAGCAATTCATCAGTCGTAAAAATGACAAAAACAAACTGGACAGGTCAGTTCAAAGCTATGAAAAAGGGCACTGCCTATGTAACAGTACGCACCTATAACGGCAAGGAAAAATCCTGCAAGGTAACTGTTGTATAAAAGGGCAGCTTTAAAAGCTGATAAAAACGGACACGGGAATACTTTTCCCTGTCCGTTTTTTTGCAGAATAAATAATTGCATGGCGTCTGCATACAACCCATGAAAGCCGACACAGGGTCATCCGGCAGAAAAATACTGAAAAGAGATCGTGCAAAACTCCGGGACTTATGAAGCAGAAAGAATATCAGCAGTTCAGTCTAAAAAAAGTCTTGGCGGTGCCGGAGCAAAAATTTAT
>ONRO01000053.1 GCA_900320235.1 uncultured Eubacteriales bacterium | reverse complement strand
TAATTCTTTTGATAAACTTACAGAATAGTAATGGTAAGAAAAAGTCAGTACCGCGGGAGTGCAACAGTACTTCTCTGTCAGAGCGCAGTGTATACGGAGCGATAGCGCGTCAAGGGTGCAGCGTCACGCCGGCTGCCGGTGGGGTTGAATATGAGTGAATTTTAGTATATAATATACATAATCAAATGAATGAATAAGTGATTGATTGTAAAATAAGCTTTTGAAGTAATTATGAAAGAAGGTATAGAATGAGAACTGATAAAATCAATTATTATCTTGATATCGCAGAAACCGTGCTTGAAAGAGGAACCTGTCTGAGAAGAAATTATGGTGCTATTATCGTGAAGAATGATCAGATCATTTCGACCGGATATGTCGGAGCACCAAGAGGCCGTAAAAACTGTATCGATATGAATGTATGTGTTCGTGAAACACTCAAGATTCCGAGAGGAGAAAGATATGAGCTTTGCCGGTCAGTACACGCTGAGCAGAATGCTATCATCCATGCAAGAAGAGAGGATATGATCGGATCAGCACTTTATCTTGTCGGCAAGGATGCGGTGACAGGAGAATATGTTGAGAATGCCTCGGCATGTTCAATGTGCAAAAGAATGATAATCAATGCAGGTATAGAAAAGGTCTATATCAGAAACAATAAGGACCGTTTTACACAGGTCGATGTTACAGACTGGATAATAAATGACGAATCTATAAGCGGTGTGCTTGGTTATTGATCCTTATCAGAAGAATAATATGAATTGAAAAAAAGGTGATCTGATGACGGAAATAAGAGATAAGAACGGACTTACTGAAAAGGAGTTTCTTGCAGCGTACAGCCCCGGTGATTATGAGCGGCCGAGTGTTGCTGTTGATATGGTCATATTTACTGTAATGGACATGGTTACGGAAAATTATCGCAGACTCCCGGAAAAGGAGCTGAAAATACTGCTTATACAGCGCGGCGGACACCCTTATCTCGGAAAATGGGCGCTGCCGGGCGGTTTTGTCGAGCCTGATGAAACTACCGAGCAAGCAGCTGAAAGGGAGCTTGTTGAAGAAACTTCCGCAGAAGGTTTATATCTTGAGCAGCTATATACTTTCAGCGATCCTCACCGTGATCCGAGAACATGGGTGATGAGCTGCAGCTATATGGCACTTGCTGACAGCAACAGAATAAATGTCAGAGCAGGTGATGATGCCCGCAGCGCAGAATGGTTCACGGTCAGTCTTGATGAAAATATTATCGAAGAAAACAGAACGCTGCAGTCAGTCACAAAGAAAACTGCTTTGGAGCTTGTGCTGAAATCAGATAAAAAAATGCTGACTGCAGAAATAATACAGGAGCAGATACGCTCTGCAAATGGAACAAAAAATACATATACAATAACCTCATCAGACGGAATTGCATTTGATCATGCAAAGATAATAGCATATGCCTTGCAGCGGTTGAGAGGAAAGATAGAATATACTGATATTGCGCTGAATCTGATGCCTGAGCTTTTTACGTTGACTCAGCTTCAACAGGTCTATGAAATAATTCTCGATCGTCAGCTTATCAAAGCACCGTTCAGACGAAAATATGGTTTGCTTGCTGAACCGACAGATGAAACAACCTCAGATGAGGGTCACAGACCTTCAAGACTTTTCAGAAGAAAATGGCTTTGAGATAAGTGATATCGAGCGGGCATTTTGAATTGTTGTCCGGCTTGAAATAAATACAGAAGGAGAGAAAAAACTTGAAAATACTGGTTGTAGAAGATGAGATAGCTCTTGCAGAAGCAATATGTGCACTGCTGAGAAAGGAAGGCTATTTTGTTGATATGGCAAATGACGGAAAAAGCGGACTTGACAAAGCGCTGACAAATGATTTTGACTGTATCATCCTTGATATAATGATGCCTGTAATGAACGGACTTGATGTTCTTACATTTATGCGGGTGAAAAATGTTGAAACACCTGTTTTGCTTCTGACGGCAAAATCTGAAATAGATGATAAGATCAAGGGACTTGACTGCGGAGCTGACGACTACCTTACAAAGCCCTTTGTAATAGGAGAGCTTCTTGCAAGAGTCAGAGCTATGACGAGAAGACTCGGGGCTTCTGTTGATATGAATCCGAAATACGGAGATATCTCATTGGATATGAAAAAGGGTGAGCTTATCTGCGGAAGTAATTCAGTCGTACTCGGAAGAAAGGAATTCCAGATGATGGAGCTTCTTGTATCTTCAGGAACAAGTATCGTTACAAAGGAAGATTTTGTGAAAAAAGTATGGGGCACAGAGGACGACAGCGAATACAATAATGTCGAGGTCTATATTTCGTTTCTCAGAAAAAAACTTACGATGCTTCATTCCGGAGTTTCTATAAAAACAAGGAGGGGTATCGGATATTGCCTTGAGGGTGGAAAGAAATGATCAAACGCTTACAGATAAAGATAGTTCTTATCATTACTCTGCTTCTTGCAATAGCGGTAGTAGTACTGATGCTTTCAATAAATATCATGTCTCAGGGACAGAGTACGATGCGTCTGCGTGAAAACCTTGAAAAAGCAGCTGATGACAATTATCCGATTGACAGGACGCTCGATTATCTTTCGGGTAATGACGAATCAGGGAGCTGGATCCTCAGAATAAAGGTGGATTATGATAAAACCTATCTTGGCTATGATGGAAATATTGATTTCGGAAATATCAATGTTGATGCACTTCTGATAATAACATATGAGGCAATCAATTCAGGCAAGGATTTCGGATTTATAGATAATCTTGCGTATTATGTCAACAGGACAAAAAATTATGGTTCGATGGTCGTCTTTACCGATGCAAGCAGTGAAAAACGGCAAAGCAATAATCTGATTCTGACGACATCAATAATCGGAATAGCTTCTGTAATACTATTCTTTCTGTTGTCTGTTGCACTGTCTTTCTGGCTTATCAGACCTGTTAAAGAAACCTTTGACAAGCAAAAACAGTTTATTTCTGATGCAAGTCATGAGTTGAAAACACCGCTTGCAGTTATCAGTGCAAACACGGATGTGCTTGAAGCAGAAATAGGTGAGAATAAATGGCTGAGTTATATAAGAAGTGAATCCGTCAGGATGAGTGAGCTTGTCAATGAGCTTTTGTATCTTGCAAGAATAGATGATAAGACAGGCAAAAAACTTACTATGGCTGAATTCAACCTGAGTGATGTTGTACTTCAGACAGCCCTTCCGTTTGAGAGCCGTATGTTTGAAGAGGGCAAAAAATTCGAGGTCAACGCCGAGGAAAACATAACCTGTGACGGTGACCTCAGTGCAATAAAGCACGTTCTTACAATACTGATAGATAATGCAATAAAATATTCCGAGGAAAAGGGCGAGATCAGAGTTGACCTTGTCCGCCACGGAAGTAAAAAGATTATTACTGTCTATAATACAGGTATAGGCATAAAAAAGGAAAAGCTTGATAAGGTATTTGAGCGATTTTACCGTGAGGACGAAGCAAGAAACAGCACAAGCGGCGGATATGGTCTTGGACTTGCTATTGCAAGTGAGGTCGTTGCAAGACATCACGGTATTATCAGATGCGAAAGTGAATATGGCAAATGGGTAAAATTCATTGTTGTTCTGCCATAAAACCAGG
>ONRO01000051.1 GCA_900320235.1 uncultured Eubacteriales bacterium | reverse complement strand
CCCTTTAGGGGAGGGGAACCGCTCGCTGAAAGCGAGTGGTGGAGGGGTTTATCATGACGGAGCAATTAATGCGACAGCCCCTTTTTTATGATGAAATAATAATTTGTATATATTTTTATTGTAATGGTTGAAAGCTTTATGATATACTGTATATAATGACCTTTTGTCTGAACTGATGAAAGTATTGAATAACAGTAATCATTAAGGAGGCAGTTATGAAAATCACAGATGATATCCGTTATATCGGAGTAAACGACCACAAGATCGATCTATTTGAGGGACAGTATATCGTGCCGAACGGTATGGCTTACAATTCCTATGTTATTCTCGACAGCAAGATCGCTGTTATGGATACTGTTGACCGTAATTTTACACATGAGTGGCTGAACAATCTTGATGAGGCTCTCTGCGGTAAAAAACCTGATTATCTTATCGTTCAGCATATGGAGCCTGACCACAGCGCAAATATCATGAACTTTATGAATAACTATCCTGATGCAGTTATCGTTTCAAGCTCCAAAGCCTTTGCAATGATGAAAAATTTCTTCGGAACGGAATTTGAGGACAGGCGTATTATTGTAGGCGAGGGCGATACACTTGAACTCGGTGAGCATACTCTGCATTTTGTCGCTGCTCCTATGGTGCACTGGCCTGAAGTTATTGTAACCTATGACAGCAGGGACAAGGTTCTCTTTTCCGCCGACGGATTCGGAAAATTCGGCGCTCTTGATATTGAGGAAGACTGGGCTTGCGAAGCAAGAAGGTATTATATCGGTATCGTCGGAAAATACGGTGCTCAGGTGCAGGCTCTGCTTAAAAAAGCTGCAGCACTTGATATTCAGATCATCTGCCCGCTGCACGGACCTGTTCTGACAGAAAATCTCGGATATTATCTTGGGCTGTACAACACATGGTCATCATATGGAGTTGAAAGCGACGGCATAATGATCGCCTACACCTCTGTTTACGGAAATACAAAAAAAGCAGTTGAGCTGCTCGCTGAAAAGCTGCGCATCAAGGGCTGTCCGAAGGTAGTTGTAAATGACCTTGCAAGAGAAGATATGGCTGAATGTGTAGAAGATGCTTTCCGCTACGGAAGGATCGTTCTTGCTACCACTACATACAATGCAGACATTTTCCCGTTCATGCGCGAGTTTATTGAACATCTGACAGAGCGCAATTTCCGGAACAGGACTGTCGGCATTATTGAAAACGGTTCATGGGCACCACAGGCTGCAAAAACCATGAAGAAAATGCTTGAGGGCTGCAAAAATCTTACCTTTACAGATACAACCGTAAAGATAATGTCCGCACTCAGCGACGAAAGCAGCGCACAGCTTGAAAAGCTTGCAGATGAGCTTTGCAGGGATTATATGGCACAGAACAACGAAACTGCAAACAAGAATGATCTGACTGCTCTTTTCAATATTGGCTACGGTTTATATGTAGTCACCTCAAACGACGGAAAAAAGGACAACGGTCTTATCGTAAATACCGTTACGCAGGTAACAAATTCACCGAACCGTATTGCTGTCTGCATAAACAAGCAGAATTATTCTCATCATGTCATCCAACAGACCGGAATAATGAATGTCAACTGTCTTTCTGTCGAAGCACCGTTCAAAGTTTTTGAATCCTTCGGGTTCAGGAGCGGAAGAAACACCGATAAGTTTGAAGGCTGCGAACCGCTTCATTCAGACAACGGTCTTGTATTCCTGCCGAAATATATCAATTCTTTCATGTCGCTTAAAGTTGAGAATTACATTGATCTTGACACACACGGTATGTTCATATGCAGTGTGACAGAAGCAAGGGTTATTTCCGACAAGGAGACCATGACCTACACCTATTATCAGAACAACGTCAAGCCAAAGCCTGAAACAGAGGGCAAAAAAGGCTGGGTATGCAAGGTCTGCGGCTATGTTTACGAAGGCGAGGAGCTTCCTGATGATTTCATCTGTCCGCTCTGCAAACACGGCGCTGCTGATTTTGAACCGATCAGCTGATTCTGTCGGGCTTTCACTGAACACTATAAAAAATCAAAGCGGAGAAGACTGTCTGCCTTCTCCGCTGTTTTTATGCAAAATTTTTATCAGAGTATGATCTCGCCCTCTGTTGCGCCTGCGATACCTGCTGCATTTGATTCATCTGTATCAATGTGCATTGCAGGTGCATAGTTAGGACTTACACGGACTATTACATCACCGAATACGAGCTTTCTGCCTTCGCCGCCGACAGCTACGCTTACGATCTGCTTATCTTCAACGCCGATCTCCTTTGCTGTTTCGGGGGTGAGGTGAATATGTCTTTTTGCAGCGATAACGCCGTTTTCGATCTCAAGCTCGCCTGCAGGACCTACAAGCTTGCAGCCGGGTGTTCCAGCGAGATCGCCTGACTCTCTTACAGGAGCAGCTATTCCAAGCTTTCTTGCTTCTGTAAGTGATACCTCAACCTGATTTTCCTTACGCTCCGGACCAAGAATTGAAGCTGCCATCTCACCCTTAGGACCGACGATAGTTACCTTCTCATTACTTGCAAACTGTCCGGGCTGTGAAAGATCCTTTTTCTTTGTAAGTTTTGCACCCTTTCCGAAAAGAACCTCAAGTGCCTCCTCGGTTACATGAACGTGACGTGCAGAAACCTCAACCAAAATCTTGCTCATTTTTAATCTCTCCGATCTGAAAATTTATTTGCAGCCGCAAAAAAGCAATGCTGCATAATGACGTATGCCCATCAATATAATTTTACAACTCTTTCGTCAAAATGTAAAGTATTCTCTATCTGTTTGTTACCATAAATTTTAATGCATTTTACGGGCAAAAAAAGTATGGACCCCCATGCAACCTATATCACGGTTCAGTGCAAAACCTCTCCTTCGTTTTGCCCGGTATCTTTAAGCTTCCGATCACTCATTCCATGAAATGCCGTCATATGTATGCTCACAGTTTTCCTGTATCAGCTTTTGCAGATCAAGAAAATCCTGAAAGGCTCCCGGCTTGTCGGATGGATTTCTCAGCAGTGCCGCCGGATGAAGCACCGGCATCATCAGCACTCCGCCTTTTCTGATTACTGTTCCGTGTTCTCTTTTTATCCTTATGTCCGGCTTGATTATTCTTGCAGCTGCTATCCTGCCCAGACATACAATGATCTTCGGTCGCATTACCGCAAACTGCCGGCGCAGCCATGCTATGCAGATATCCTGTTCCTCAGGTAATGGATCACGATTCTGCGGCGGCCGGCATTTCACGATGTTTGCAATATATATATTCTTATTCCTGTCGAGATCTATCGCTGTCAGCATTTTATCAAGCAGTATTCCCGCCTTGCCGACAAACGGTTCTCCCCTGAGATCCTCCTGTTCGCCCGGTCCTTCGCCTATGAACATCACCTCAGCTTCAGGGTTTCCGACACCGAATACTACATTATGCCTGCCTCTGCAAAGACCGCATCTGCTGCAATCGCTGCACTGTCTTTCAAGATCTTCGATCAGTTTTCTTTTTTCTTCCATGACTGCACACCTCCTTTTTCAATATGCATCTATCAGTCTGAATATTTAAAACGTTTTATTCTGTTGTCCGGCATGAGCATATTATCAGTGAGCAGCCTGCCGTACTCATTCCGGAAATGATTTTCCTTGCCGCCTTGCGATCTCCTGTCAGCAGATCAACCAGGAATCTCCTGAAAATATTTTATCTCATTAAAATCCCTTGTTTTTCAACATCCGGATTTTTTATACAACATTTCTTGCTATTATGTGTATGTATCACCAAAACTGTTAAAATTAACTATGTATATTCTTTCATCGAATAATAAAAGCTGTAAAATGTCGAAATTTTATGTACCAAAGTACGATTGTTTTTTCTCACAATTATTAGTATAATCTTTACAGAAGCCGGCTGAAAAATGTATATGATGAGGTTAGATAACAATGGCAAGAAAAACACTGATAAAAACACACATAGGACAATTCACTTATTCATTCACTACAAGTGAAATAAACCATGAGGAAAACGGTACAGTGACCGTTTACGGAATAGATATTCAAGGTACAGACAGCAGTGCATATATCGAGGACATTTCCAACAGCAAAAAAGACGTTCTCCGTCTTTACAATCTAATTTGTGAAGGAGAGCTTTATCCTGTGCATCTGTATGATGTAGCGGAAGATTTCCTTTCATCCTGAACTTAATAAATCAGCTGTTATTCCATGGGGCTGCCGCAAATCGTACTTTTGCAGCAGCCCCTTTAAATTTACAGTGTTTCGCCGTTTACAACAAGTTCCTCGCCGGAACGGTTTATTGCGCACAGTATTCCTCTGACAGATGCCTTGAAAATTCCATGGGAAATACCTACGCCGAAAATATTCCTGCCCATCGGATCCTTGAGCTGTATATATGAAATCGCCTTTGAATCCGAGCCCTGTGAAATTGCGTGCTCGCTATATGACACGAATGAAAAGCCGTTTATTCCGACAGATTTGAGCGCATTGAAAAATGCATCAATCGGTCCGTTTCCTTCTCCGTATACCTCGATATCCTTGTCAGACTTCACAAGATGGAGAACTCCGCGGAATGTAGCTTCATCTGTGCCGACATTTGTAATAACATGTTTTACAAGCCAGAGTCTTTGCTCATTGTTAATATAATTCCTGTTGAATACCTCCATCAGCTCGTCTGTGGAAAGCTCTCTGCCGAGCTTATCACATTCTGCCTTGACAAGAGCGCCGAACTCCGGATGCATTGCCTTTGGCAGCTCATATCCGAATGTTTCCTGCATGATAAATGCTGCTCCGCCCTTACCTGACTGTGAGTTGATACGGATGATAGGCTCATATTGTCTGCCGACATCTGCCGGATCGATCGGAAGATAGGGTATCTCCCATTTATCGCTGCCTGTTTCCCTGACATAGTCGAAGCCCTTTTTGATAGCGTCCTGATGTGAGCCGGAGAAAGCTGTGAACACAAGATCTCCGACATAGGGCTGACGCTCGCCTATCTTCATCTTTGTACATCTTTCAAATATTTCCCTGTATCTCGGAAGATCGCTGAAATCCAGTTTCGGGTCAACGCCCTGAGTAAACATATTGAGTCCGACAGTTACTATATCCAGATTTCCTGTACGTTCGCCGTTTCCGAAAAGCGTACCCTCTATTCTGTCGGCACCTGCGAGAAGTGCCAGTTCTGCACAGGCAACGCCGGTGCCTCTGTCGTTATGCGGATGCAGGCTGATTATAGCAGCCTCTCTGTTTCTGAGGTGTCTGATGAAATATTCGATCTGATCAGCATAGGTATTCGGTGTACACATCTCAACCGTATTCGGCAGATTCAGTATGATCGGATTTTCCTTTGTAGGTCTGATAACATCCATTACTGCCTCACAGATGCGCACGGAATTATCGACCTCTGTGCCGGAAAAGCTTTCGGGTGAATATTCCAGGCGGAAATTTGTATCTCCGTCATAATTATCGATAAGCTCCTTTATGAGCTTTGCACCCTCGACTGCGATTTCGATGATGCCGTCCATATCCTTTTTGAAAACGACCTTTCTCTGCAGAGTCGAGGTTGAATTATAGAAATGGACGATTACATTCTTCGCACCCTTTACAGCCTCGAATGTTTTTCTTATAAGATGTTCTCTTGCCTGTACGAGCACCTGTATTGTAACGTCATCCGGAATATGTCCGCCCTCGATCAGTTCCCGGCAGATCTCATATTCTGTTTCGCTTGCTGACGGAAAGCCTATTTCTATTTCCTTGAATCCCATATCCACAAGTGCATGGAAAAACTCAAGTTTCTGTTCGAGGTTCATCGGATCAACAAGTGCCTGATTTCCGTCACGCAGATCAACACTGCACCATACCGGTGCCTTTGTAATAGTATTATTCGGCCACTGTCTGTCCTCAAGCTTTATCTGCTCAAAGGGGATATACTTTTTATAGCCTTCGTTCATAAGAAATTCCTCCCTGTTAATAAAATTCAATGTTTCCTGATTATTTTTAATTTCTGCATTAAAAATGCCGTCCCCTGCCGTATTGGACAAGGGACGGGCTAAACAGCTCGTGGTACCACCCTGATTCAGGTGCAGATGCACCCCTCTGTAAGCCTCTGACAAGGCTCATGCCTTTAACGCTGCAATGCGTACTGTCCTAAAAAATCAGACAGTCAACTCCGGAATGAGCTATACATACGCTCCTCAACGCCGTCTTACACCAGCCGACAGCTCTCTTTGCCCGAAAAAAGCGTATCTTATTTCCTTCACAGTCTTTAAAAATATTATGAAAAGCATTATTCAGAAATCATCCGCACAAAAAATGCACGATGCTTATCTCTTTACTATTATTATATACACAAACAATCATCTTTGTCAAGCCGGCAGGCAGCGTGACGCTGCACCCTTGATTCACGGCTTTGATAGCCTGAAAAAGTTTTACTCCGGCACCGCCCGGCTTTTTTTGAGCCTG
>ONRO01000018.1 GCA_900320235.1 uncultured Eubacteriales bacterium | reverse complement strand
TTCAGAATAAAGAACTATTTCAGAAAATTGATACTGATTATTTATAGTGTTATTTGTATACATATAACATATATCTATTTTGAATAATAATGACATTAAAAAAGAGAAACGAAGAACATAACTACTGAATGTAGTTTTGTTTCATCGTTTCTCTGATTATTATGAATTTATGTTGTCAGAAATACTATACTTAATTATTTCAAGAATAGATTTAACATTATTCAGAACCAACCGATATTATTTTACCATGCTGGCAACTTCAGCTGCGAAATCGTCACTTCTCTTTTCAAGACCTTCGCCCTTTTCAAAACGAACAAACTCTGAAATAACGATATTGCCGCCAAGAGCTTTAGCTGTCTGAGCAGTGTACTGTTCAACACTTGCTTTATTATCTTTGATGAATGTCTGCTTGTTCAGGCAGTTTTCCTCGTAGTACTTGCCAACCTTACCCATAACGATCTTCTCGAGAACCTGCTCGGGCTTATTTGACATCTTAGGATCCTGCTTCATCTGAGCAATCATGATCTCTTTCTCATGGTCAAGAACTTCAGCCGGAACATCTTCTTTATTGAGATAGAGCGGATTAACAGCAGCAACCTGCATTGCAATATCCTTTGCATAAGCTGCAAAGCCATCCTTATCAGCTACATCTGTATCAAACTTAACGAGAACTGAAATTTTTCCGCCAGCGTGGATATATGCAGATACAGCACCTTCATAAAGCTTGAAACGACGAATAATGATGTTCTCACCGATTGTCTGAATCTTCTCCTGGAGAAGATCAGCAACTGTAACTGATGTGCCAGATGCTGTTTTAGTAAGAAGTTCCTCAACAGTTGCAGGATTCTCAGCCATTACTGTATCAGCAACAGTCTTTACAAATGCCTGGAAATCAGCATTCTTTGCAACAAAGTCTGTTTCAGCATTTACCTCAAGGGCAACACCTTTTGTTGCATCGTCATTTGTGCAAGCAAATGCCACACCTTCAGCAGCAATTCTTGAAGCTTTCTTTGCAGCCTTTGCAAGACCCTGCTCTCTGAGCACGTCTATTGCCTTTTCCATATCTCCGTCAGCTTCAGTAAGTGCTTTTTTGCAGTCCATCATACCGCAGCCTGTTTTTTCTCTTAATGTCTTAACGTCCTGTGCTGTAAAAGCCATAGTGATTACCTCCAAAATTAAAAAATAATTTAACTTCAAAAAATAGCCGCAAAATAATTGCGGCTATTCGCTTTATTGATTATTCCTCTGATGCTTCCTCTTCCTCAGCAGCTGCAGCACCCATTCTGCCTTCATTACCCTCGATGATCGCATTTGCGATTGCACCTGAGATAAGTTTTACAGCACGGATTGCGTCATCGTTGCCGGGAATTACATAGTCGATCTCATCAGGATCACAGTTTGTATCTACGATAGCTACAATCGGAATACCGAGCTTCTTTGCTTCTGCAACTGCGATTCTTTCCTTACGGGGATCTACGATAAAGAGTGCACCGGGGATCTCCTTCATGTCCTTGATACCGCCCATGAACTTTTCGAGCTTTTCAATCTCAAGGTTGAGTTTGATTACTTCCTTCTTGGGAAGAAGATCAAATGTTCCGTCTGACTCCATTGTACGAAGCTGATTAAGTCTTTCAATTCTGCGACGGATTGTTGTGAAGTTTGTAAGCATACCACCAAGCCATCTTGCGTTTACATAATAAGCGCCAGCGCGGAGAGCTTCTTCCTTAACTGAATCCTGAGCCTGTTTCTTTGTTCCAACGAAAAGAACAGACTTGCCTTCTGTTGAAACCTCACGTACGAAATTGTAAGCTTCTTCAAGCTTTCTTACTGTCTTCTGAAGATCGATAATATAAATACCGTTTCTCTCTGTGAAGATGTAGGGAGCCATCTTAGGGTTCCATCTTCTTGTCTGGTGACCGAAGTGTACGCCAGCCTCCAGAAGCTGTTTCATTGATACTACTGATGCCATAATTTTGTCCTCCTTAGGTTTTTTCCTCCGCCGCCTGCGATAAATAAACATACTTTTGTATGCACCTAACGAATCAGGCTGCGTGCGAATTGCAGATAAAATTATAACATACTTTATATTCAATTGCAAGCTTTTTTTGAATTCTTTTTAATTAATAAGAAAAAATTGCGTTATACCTTGAAGTGCGTTTAAAAACATGATAAAATAATGCTATCTGATTGCTGCGGTAATATCTATTATATTACATATATTGTATCATAGATAACCGCAATTGTTAATACTGGAGGAGTACAAATGAAAAATACGGAAAAGAATCTTGAAACGATCAAATCTCTGTGCATGAGCAGAGGCTTTGTTTATCCCGGTTCTGAGATCTATGGCGGTCTTGCAAACACATGGGATTATGGTCCGCTTGGCGTTGCTCTCAAAAATAATATTAAAAATGCCTGGTTAAAGAAGTTTGTTCAGGAAAACAAATATAACGTAGGACTTGATTCAGCAATTCTTATGAATCCGCAGACATGGGTTGCTTCCGGACATCTCAGCGGCTTTTCAGATCCTCTGATGGATTGTAAAGAATGTAAAACCCGTCACAGAGCTGATAACCTTATTGAAGACTTTGACGGTACAAATGTAGCAGGATGGACTAATGAGCAGCTTACTGCGTACATTGACGAAAAAAATATTCCTTGCCCGAAATGCGGAAAACATAATTTTACTGATATTCGTCAGTTCAATCTGATGTTCAAGACTTTTCAGGGTATTACTGAAGACAGCAAAGATACACTTTATCTGCGTCCGGAAACAGCTCAGGGTATTTTTGTGAACTTTGCGAATATTCAGAGAACTACAAGAAAGAAAATTCCTTTTGGTGTTGCTCAGATTGGTAAATCTTTCAGAAATGAAATTACTCCCGGCAAATTTATTTTCCGTGTACGTGAATTTGAACAGATGGAGCTTGAATTCTTCTGTGAGCCAGGAACAGATCTTGAGTGGTTCAATTACTGGAGAGGTTTCTGCCGTGACTGGCTTTATTCTCTCGGTCTTAAAGAAGAAAACATCAGACTTCGTGATCATGATCCGGAAGAACTTTGCTTCTATTCAAAGGCTACCACTGATTTTGAGTATATGTTCCCGTTCGGATGGGGTGAACTCTGGGGTGTAGCAGACAGAACAGATTACGATCTTACACAGCACATTAATACTAGCGGCAAAGGTCTTGAGTATTTTGATCCGACAACAAATAAGAAATATATTCCTTATGTTATCGAGCCGTCACTTGGTGTTGAACGTCTTTTCCTCGCTGTTATGACAGAAGCTTATGATGAAGAGAAGCTTGATGAAAAGGATACAAGAACAGTACTTCACTTCCACCCTGCTCTTGCTCCGTTCAAGGCTGCTGTTCTTCCTCTTTCTAAAAAGCTTAATGAACACGCTGAAAAAGTATTTGATATGCTCAGCACTGACTTTATGGTTGAATATGATGATGCAGGTTCAATCGGTAAGCGTTATCGCCGTCAGGATGAGATCGGTACTCCTTATTGTATTACTTACGATTTTGACAGTATTGAGGATAATTGCGTTACTGTCCGTGACAGAGATACTATGGCTCAGGAAAGAGTATCAATTGATAAGCTTAAAGATTATATTGCAGAAAAAATCAAATTCTGATCATATACCGGGTCCGTCTTTTCGGATCCGGTGTTTTCAGTTTTTGAATAATTTTGAACTTAAACTTGCAGATATTATTGACATAAAAAATAAATGGATATATAATAAGTATGTATCTTTTATCCTTTTTATGGATAGAATTATAAAATCGAAAGGAAGTCCTTGTTATGGCAAAGAAAAATATAGATTGGGGAAATCTCTCGTTTGGTTATATCAAAACTGATAAGAGATATGTTTCCAACTATTCAGACGGCAAATGGGATGATGGTGCTATTATTGAAGATGATATGATTACAATGAGCGAATGTGCTTGTGTTCTTCAGTATGCTCAGACAATATTTGAAGGTCTTAAAGCTTATACTACTGAGGATGGCAGAATTGTTATTTTCCGTCCTGATCTCAACGCTGAGAGACTTGCAAATTCTTCCAGAAGAATGGAAATGCCTGTTTTCCCTGAAGACAGATTTGTTGATGCTGTCGCTCAGACTGTAAAGGCTAATGCAGATTATGTTCCGCCGTATGGAACAGGTGCTACTCTTTATGTCAGACCTTATATGTTCGGTATAAACCCTGTTATCGGTGTTAAACCAGCTGATGATTTTCAGTTCAGAGTATTTACAACTCCTGTTGGACCATATTTCAAGGGCGGTGCAAAACCAATCACTATAAAAATCAGTGATTTTGACAGAGCTGCTCCTCATGGAACCGGTAATATCAAAGCTGGTCTTAATTATGCTATGAGTCTTCACGCTATCGTAACTGCTCATAATGAAGGCTTTGCTGAAAATATGTATCTTGATGCCCAGACAAGAACAAAGGTTGAGGAAACAGGTGGAGCAAACTTCCTTTTCATTACAAAGGATAATAAAGTTGTTACACCTAAATCAAACAGCATTCTCCCCTCTATTACAAGACGTTCTCTTATGTATGTTGCTAAAGAGTATCTTGGTCTCGAGGTTGAGGAAAGAGAAGTTTATCTTGAAGAGCTTGGCGACTTTGCTGAGTGTGGTCTTTGCGGTACTGCTGCTGTTATTTCTCCAGTTGGTAAAATTGTAGATCATGGCAAAGAAATATGCTTCCCGAGCGGTATGGAAAAAATGGGTCCGACAACACAAAAACTTTATGATACACTTACAGGTATACAAATGGGCAGAATTGAAGCACCCGAAGGTTGGATCAAGGTTATTGAATAAGTATTTTGCGGCAGACAAAATGTCTGCCGCTTTTTTGCAGTTTTTTTATTTTTTTTGACATTTTTTTAATTTTTTTGTTTACTAATAACATAGTTTTATGGTATAATTATAATGTAAATTAAAGAAAGAATAAAGGTCGTTGTTTTTCTGTTCGGGCTGCCAGACCTTATATTCTTTTTATAACATGAATTACGGAGGTAGTTATTATGGGTAAACTAATCAGCGAATTTAAGGAATTCGTCATGCGTGGAAACGTAATGGATCTTGCAGTCGGTGTTATCATTGGTGGAGCTTTTGGTTCCATTGTAACATCTCTTTGTGACGATGTAATAATGCCTGGAATTAGCTGGATTATTGCCACTGTTTCTGGAATGGATTTTACCAATCCGGAGACCGGTCAGCTTGATTTCACAAAAGTAACTTCTGCTTTGAATGTAGGTCCGATTGATTTAGGAAAGTTTGTAGCTGCTATTATCAATTTCCTGATTATGGCTATCATTATTTTCGCTATGGTTAAGGCAGTGAATAAGATTATGTCTATTCCTAAGGCTTTAAAGAATACTGAAGAAGAAGAAGAGCCGACAACAAAAGAATGCCCATTCTGTTTTAGTGAGATCGATATAAAGGCTACCCGTTGTCCTCACTGTACTTCTGAGATTCTTGAAATTGCAGAGGAAGCTCTTAAAGAAGATAAAAAATGATTTATATGTGTTTGTTTTGCAATTCAATAATTAAATCCCGATCCACCGGAAAATGGATCGGGATTATAATTTAATATCAGAGTTTAAAATCATCAGCTGTAAAACGAGGTATTTTTGGAAGACTTTTTGGTTCTCTTTTCAGTGGATCATATATGTATTTTTTGCAGACATGATCATCGGAAGGTATTCCGTATCTGCATATAATGCTTCCCCCTCTTTTTTTTACTGAAAACTGGCAGTACTCACAGCTCGGGGGTATATTTTTTCCGAACAATTTCTTTACAGACATATTAATTCTCCTGTTTTTAATACTTTTATTTATTATAACACTTATTTGCCTCTAATGTAAATACTTATTATTGAACAAGCGTAGTTACTCCGGTGCAATGATAGCATTTTTTGCTGTGAAAACAGTTCGTAATTACATCTGAACAAAAGTACCATGTTTTTTGTCATTTACTTTGTTTTTATAAAAGAACATAACCAGATAAAAGCATCATTATTATTCATTCAGAGTTGTATAAAAACAAGATATAATTAATATAAAACATTCATTATTTTTTTAAACTATTTACAAACAAGTTATTATTTAGTACAATATTAAAGTGTCGTTTATATATTTGTAATGACAAACGGTCAGTTTATCATGAATGAGAGGTATCATCCGGTGAAATTTAATAGTAAAAATACAGATCTGAATTTTGTTGATGGAGTGGCATTTCTCCAGTTTCCTATTCTTGAAAAAATAGATTTTATTAATCACGCTTTTTCTACGAGAATTGGCGGTGTGAGTAAAGATGAATTCAAATCAATGAATCTTAATTTCAAGCGCGGCGATGATCCGGAAAAAGTTTTGGATAATTATAAGATTTTTTGTAAGGCTGCCGGATTTGATTTTAACAGTCTTGTCAGTTCTTCTCAGGATCATAATACTTTTGTCCGCAGAGTGACAAGCAATGAGTGCGGTATCGGAATTACCAGAGAGCATGATATTAAAAGTGTAGATGCTTTGATTACGAATGAGCCTGGAGTTACTCTTGTCACACATTATGCAGATTGCACTCCCCTATTATTTGTCGATCCCGAAAAAAAGGCAATTGGGCTTGCTCATGCCGGATGGAGAGGTACAGTTGGCAAAATAGGAGAAGCAACAGTCAACAAGATGATTGATGAATTCGGATCTGATCCTTCAGACATTATTGCTGTCATTGGTCCGGCTATTGGCGCTTGCTGTTATGAGGTTGATACTCCGGTCTATGAAGAATTTGCCAGTCTGACGGAATTAAAACCAGCTTATTTTACAAAGATATTGGGACATGGAAAATATCTGATCGATCTGAAAGAAACAAACAGACGTATGCTTATGGAAGCAGGTTTGTTAAGCATTAATATTGAAATAAGTGATGTTTGCACAAAATGCAATAGTGGTCTTTTATTTTCTCACCGAGCAAGCAATGGTAAGCGTGGTGGATTGATAGCTATGATGTCAATAAAAAATTAATAAGACAGAAAACAACCCGGGGACAGATCCTCGGGTTGTTTGTTTTGAAGATTATAAATTATCCCTTTACTGCACCAGCAGCAACACCTTTTATAATATACTTCTGACAAATCAGATAGAATACAATAACCGGGATAATACTCAACAAGATGATTGCCATACTTGCACCAAGATCAACTGTACCATAGCTTCCCTTCAGGTATTGTACATGAATAGGAATTGTACGATATTCATTGATATCAAGAACGAGATACGGAAGGAGATAGTCATTCCATATCCACATGATCTCAAGAATACCAACAGAGATCATTGTTGGGCGAAGCATCGGGAATACAACTGTAAAGAATGTTCTTACGGGGCCGCAGCCATCAATAGCCGCAGCTTCTTCAATTTCTATTGGTATTGATTTTACAAAACCAACAAACATAAATACAGCCAGACCTGCACCGAATCCCAGATATACTATCGGGATAGTCCATGGTGTATTAAGCTTTAGAGTATCAGCTGTTTTTGACAATGTGTACATAACCATCTGGAAAGGAACTACCATTGAGAATACACACAGATAATAAACGATTTTGCAGAATATTGAGTTAACTCTTGCAATATACCATGCAGCCATAGAAGTACATATGACAATAAGAAATGTCGATATAAGAGTAATGATAAGACTGTTCAGTACACTCTGAAAGAACGGATAGTTACCAAATGTCATACCGGTAATAAAGTTGCTGAATCCTGCCCACATGTCAGGGTGCTCAGCATCATTTATCGGTAGAGCAAAAGTATCTGTTTTAACGTATGTATTTGTCTTAAAGGCGTTGATTAGTACAGCAACTACCGGAAGAACATAGACAATACATATTATTGATAATACGACGGTCAAAGAGATTGAGCTTTTCTTTCGCTCTACTCTTTTTGCACTTTTCAAAAGTTCAGGGTCAATATCTGCTACTTTATTTGTGTGAATTGTTTCAGAATAATTTACTTTTTTCACGGTTACTGCTGCACCTCCCTCTTTCGGGTATAAGCAAGCTGAGCAAGACCTATTACTGCTACAAGAACGAAGAAAATAACAGCCTTTGCCTGAGCTGTGCCACGTGCTGTAAGTGCGGTATTGTTATAGAAGGTATTATATATATTAAGAGCAAGCATTTCTGTCTGCTTGATACCTACACCGTCCTGCATTACAATAGGCTGACCTGCTGTCAATGCCATATTCTGATCGAAGAGCTTAAAGCCGTTTGTAAGTGACAAGAACATACAAATTGTAATAGAAGGCATTACATTAGGAATAGTTACTTTCCAGAGAGTCTGCCATCTGTTAGCACCGTCAATTTTTGCAGCTTCCAGCATATCTTCAGGAACAGCATTAAGTCCAGCTATATAAATAATCATCATATAGCCTATCTGCTGCCAGCAGATAAGAATAATCAAGCCCCAGAAGCCCCATGTAGAATCCTGAACTATTGATGTTCCGAATTTTGAGAGAATACCATCAAATATCATTGACCAGATATAACCAAGAACAATACCGCCTATGAGGTTAGGCATAAAGAAGACTGTTCTGAACAGGTTGCTTCCCTTGATTCCTTTGGTCAGAGCTAATGCTACTGCAAAAGCCAGAATATTGATAAGTATAACACTTACAACTGCGAACAAACCTGTATACCAGAATGAACGCATAAATGATTGGTCTGAAAATGCTTTTATATAGTTATCTAATCCAACAAACTCAGCATCTGAAATCAGTCTGAATTGGCAGAATGAAAGATAAATGCCCTGTATAAAAGGCCAGACGAAACCAATTATAAACGCTGCAACCATAGGACCGATAAACAGCCAGAACCATTTTCTTAGCGGACGTCTTAGTGTGTATCCGGTATTTATCGTTTTACGACGTTTGCCGTTTGTCTGCTTTTTCTGTTGAGTAGGTGTCGTTTTCTGAAGAAATTCCTTGTAACCATCGTTTGTGGAATTATCAGTAACTTCAGCTGCTTTAACATTTGCGTTTTCATTGGGTTTTTCTTTTGCGATATCGTTCGACAAAAAATCATCTCCCCTGCTTAGAGTATAAATGGTAAGAGGCGGGCGATAAGCCCACCCCCACCTAAAGGAATATTTAATTTGTGATTAATTAGCTGTTAGCAGCTGCATACTGAGTAGCCCAACCGTCTACGAAAGCAGATTTAACCTGCTCCCAATTCTTATCAGACTGGTCTGCACAATATGTATTGAGTGCAGATACGAGCTGTGCACGATACTCTTTTGAGTTAGGCTGATAGTTTGTAGCCCAATCCATTACATAGTTGCCTGCTGATGTATAATCATTTGCGTTCTTAAGGAACTGATTTGAAGAATCTACAGCATTCTTATAAGGCATTACGCCAAATGAATTTACGAGTTTTTCTGAAGCTTCTTTGTTAGTTACACACCATTTCATGAATGCGAGAGTAGCAGCCTGATCGTCTTCAGATGCCTTGCTGTTTACTGCCCAGCAGTTTTCTGTACCGCAGTTAAGACCAGCTTTTTCTTCGCCTTCAACACCACAGTAATAAGGAATCATTTTTGCGTTCGGAACTTTATCCTTGATCGGCTGATTTTCATTTGTCCACTCCCATGAGCCCTGAACTGTGAAAGCTGCTTTCTGTGAAGCAAACTGAGCTGACGGATCATGTCCGCCTGTTGCGAGTTCCTTAGGATCTGAGATACTGTTGTTTATGCACAGATCAAAGAGGTTCTTATAGTTCTGAATGTAGTCGCCTGTGAGTGATGCAGGGCATTCTGTCCATGTCTTTCCAGCTTTCTTCTCTTCATAGAAGTATTCAAGGTTAGCCATATGACCTGTGAAACGCCATGATGAAGAGTCATCCATATCACATGATGTGAATGCATCAAAACCAAGCTTTGAAGCGTTCTTGTGAATATCTTCAACTACTGTCTTGAGAGTATCAAAGTTCTTGATCTCATCAATTTTATGTCCAGCCTTCTCAAGAAGATCCGGGTTAACGATAATACCATATGCTTCATAGCAATAACCGATTGATACGAGCTTTCCGTCAGCGTCATAAAGGTTATAAGCATCAGTATTCAGTTCTTTAGCTATATCTGTGTCCTTAAGGTCGAGTGCATAGGGACCCCACTGTTTAACACCTGCTGAGTTACCGATTACAAAAAGTGTAGGTGCATCTGACTTATCCATTTCTGATGAAAGTGTCTGCTCATATGTACCTGATGCAGCAGTAACGACTTTTACGTTAACTCCTGTCTCCTTTGTGTACATCTTTGCAACTTCCTGAAGTGTTTTATCAGATTCTGGTTTAAAGTTCAGCCAATAAACTGATCCTTTTGTTGCATCTCCACCTGTTGCTGCGCCGTCACTTGCAGCAGTAGAGTTTGATCCGCTTCCGGAATTATCCTTTCCTCCGTTGTTACAGCCTGCAAGAGCTCCTATTGCCAGACATCCAGCCATAGACAATGCTAATACTCTCTTAAAATTTTTCATTGTAGTTGCCATCTCCTTAAATAAATTTTTTTGAGAATAAATACCGCAGAAATAATATATAAATTGACCGTCCTCTGCGGAAAGATTCTATACAAATAATACCATTTAATTACTTAATTATCAAGAGTTTTTTGTAATATTTTTAAAAATTTTTGTCGATTTTGATTTTATTTATCTATTTAAGAATTTTAACGGCTTATATAATTCTATGTATTGAGTTGTTCACAAAATCACAGCTCCTGAAAAAATTTTCAGGAGCTGTGATTAATTAATAATTTAGCTTTGATAATATTACCATATTCTTTTTCCGGCTTTTTTTCATATCAATTATTCTTTGATTTTCTGAGCCTCTGAATTTTAACATGAGGTTTCGTTTTTCAAGAATAAATCTTCCGTCAACCAATATATCGGTATTATCCAGTATCTCATCTGTACATTCAATATAACGGCACCCACCCGGAACAAGATCTTTATCATATGTAAATCCGGTATAAATCCAGATATTTCTTTCAGGGAGCTCTTTTTTTACTCGTCTGATTAGTTTTACTATTTCTCTTTGATTAGATTGCTCAAATGGTTCACCGCCGAGGATCGTAAGACCGTTGTAATATGGTTTTGATAGCTCATTAATTATATAGTTTTCAATCTCATTTGTATAAGGCTTTCCGAATTCAAAATCCCATGTCTGTGGCTGAAAGCATCCTTTACAGTGGTTGGTACAGCCTGATACAAATATACTTACTCTCAGGCCTTCACCGTTTGCACAATCATCTGTAATGATTTCTCCAATATGCATATTCTTTGCCTCCTGAATTAAATAAGGTGTTTCATAATCATATCGTTAATGAAACACCTTATTGTTATTTGATTATCAATGAGTTTTGTTTTTAACAGTTGAAGGAATTTCAGGATTGAATTTTCCGATTGAAAGATGAAGTACTCTTTCTTTTATTTCCTGTGTCCTGCCCTGGTTCCAGAACTGTGTTCCGATATATCCGCAGGTCCTGCGGGCTACATTCATTTTGTTCTCATCAGTGTTGCCGCAATTAGGACATTTCCAGATAAGTTTTCCGGTGTCATTTTTGACGATCTGTATTTCTCCATTGTATCCGCAGCACTGACAAAAATCACTTTTGGTATTAAGTTCAGCATACATGATATTATCATATATATATCTGATAACCTGCATTACAGCAGGAATATTCTGCTGCATATCCGGTACTTCAACATATGAGATAGCTCCTCCCGGCGATAGAGCCTGAAATTCTGATTCAAATTTCAGTTTATCAAAAGCACTGATTTCTTCGGTGACATGAACATGATAGCTATTGGTAATATAGTTTCTGTCTGTTACACCTTCTATAATACCAAATCTTTTCTGCAGGCATTTAGCGAATTTATAGGTAGTACTTTCAAGGGGTGTGCCATAGATACTGTAATCAATGTTTTCTTCAGCCTTCCATTTTGCACAGTACTCGTTGAGCTTTTTCATGATCTTAAGACCAAGTTCTTTGCCTTCAGGTTCTGTAAGCTTTTTACCTGTAAGGCTGTATACACATTCCCATAGACCGGCATAACCAAGTGATAATGTAGAATAACCGCCGTAAAGGAGTTTATCAATTACTTCACCCTTTTTAAGTCTGGAAATTGCACCGTACTGCCACAGAATCGGAGCAGCATCCGAATGTGTACCAAGCAGTCTTTCATGTCTGCATCTGAGTGCTCTGTGACAAAGATCCATACGTTCTTCAAATATTCTCCAGAATGCATTTATATCCTTATTTGCACTAAGACCGATATCAACAAGATTGATAGTTACAACACCCTGATTAAAGCGACCATAATATTTAGGTTTGCCTTCTTTATCGATAAAAGGAGTAAGGAAACTGCGGCAGCCCATACATGTGTAACAATGACCTTCTCCATTTTTATCAATTTTATTTTTAAGCATTACTTTTTCGGATATATAATCCGGAACCATCCTTTTTGCAGTACATTTTGCTGCAAGTTCTGTAAGATAATAATATGGATCTCCTTCATGGATATTATCTTCCTCAAGAACATATATTAGTTTCGGGAAAGCCGGAGTTATCCATACACCAGCTTCGTTCTTGACTCCTGTATATCTCTGCTTGAGAGTTTCTTCTATTATCATTGCAAGGTCTTTCTTTTCTCTTTCATCCTTAGCTTCATTAAGGTACATGAAAACCGTTACGAAAGGAGCCTGACCATTAGTTGTAAGAAGAGTAACAACTTGATACTGAATTGTCTGAACACCCTTTGTTATCTCTTTTCTGAGTCTTTCTTCAACGATTTTAGCAATCATTTCCTGAGAGATATCTGCGCCCATTTCTTTTAATTCCTCAAGAAACTCTCGTTTGATTTTTTCTCTTGATATCTGTACAAACGGAGCAAGATGAGTAAGACTTATACTCTGTCCTCCGTACTGATTACTTGCAACCTGAGCAATGATTTGTGTTGCAATATTACAAGCTGTCGAAAAGCTGTGGGGCTTTTCGATAAGTGTTTCACTTATCACTGTGCCATTCTGAAGCATATCCTCAAGGTTTACAAGATCACAGTTATGCATATGCTGAGCAAAATAGTCTGCATCATGAAAATGAATAATTCCTTTTTCATGTGCTTCAACGATATCCATAGGAAGAAGAATTCTTCTTGTTAGATCTTTACTTACCTCTCCTGCCATGTAGTCACGCTGAACACTGTTAACTGTTGGATTTTTATTTGAATTTTCCTGTTTTGCTTCTTCATTATTGCACTCAATAAGACTTAATATTTTGTTATCAGTTGTATTTGATGAACGTATTAGAGAACGGGTATATCTATATCTTACATAGTTCTTTGCAAGTAGAAATGCACCCTTGGCCATTATCTGATCTTCTACCATATCCTGTATTTCCTCAACGGATACGGCACGATCCATACGGCTGCATTTGTATTCGACATATTCAGCTATGTCACGGATTTGTTCATCAGTAATCTTGCCGTTTTCGGTTGCATTGTTTGCTTTTGAAACAGCTTTAATGATCTTATTGATGTCGAAAGTTTCTTCTGAAGAATTCCTTTTTATTATTCTCATAAATTAACATCTCCAAATAATAATTAGTTTACTTCACTTTGCGGTGCGTGATTCATATTGTATTACAAAGTTTTATAATTGTCTGTTGCATTTGCAACTTTTTTATGATATTATACTATATATAGCGTTATGCACAAAAAAAGCCACGAGATATTGAGGTGAAAAAATGAATAAATATTCTATACTTAGTATTGTCAACGAAAAGGATTTTAATGAAATAAGTCAATGTCTTTCGGCAGAAACCAGAAGTTTCGCTAAAAACGATATTATTATGCGTCAGACAAATGAATATGATAATGTAGGTATTGTAAAAAAAGGTCTTATATGTCTTATCAGCATTGGCGAAGACGGAGAAAAAAGCATCATTGATTATTACGAAAGAGGATCGATTTTCGGAAAGGGTTTTACTCCTGATTCGTGTGTAAATCTGCATTATATTATTGCAAAAGAGGATTGTGAGGTTACTCTGTTTTCATACAGCCGGTTAATGAGCTGCTGCAGCAAAAACTGTGAAAAGCACAGAGAGATCATTAATACAATCATAATAGATTCATTCAGACGATGTCAGATGCACATTGATATCCTTACAGGAAGAACAATAAGAAGAAAACTGATTACATATTTCAGATATATGAAGGAATTAAAGGGTAATGACAGTTTTGATATTCCCGTTTCGCTTTCAGACCTTGCTGATTATCTTTCTGTTGACAGAAGTGCAATGATGAGAGAAATTAAAAAAATGAAGAATGAGAATATCATCATTGCTAAGGGTTGTAAAATTACTTTATCAGATATTTAAACATGTTTTTTTACATACGCATATTATTATAGCTCAATAAAAAATTGTTTATTATAA
>ONRO01000008.1 GCA_900320235.1 uncultured Eubacteriales bacterium | reverse complement strand
TTGGCAGCTGTTACCTTTCTTACAGCAAATATTCCGTATTTTGCATATACGTCAATATAGGTGTATCCCGGCTTTGTTTCAGGCGCAGGATTGAATATCGTACCGCTGAAATACTCTGTGACAACAAGCTCCTGTGAGGGTCTGACAGTTTGCGAGCCCTCTTTATGCTCAAGGACGCTGAGGTCATACACCTTATATGAAGGCATTATTATTTCAAACACAGCAAGAGCTATCATTACAACTCCCGCAATCGACAGGACACCTATCCACGGCTTGTTTTTTTCGTCTACGCTGTATCTTTCCGCTGCCTTCTGACTAACGGACATACCGATGATCATAAGCGATATCGGAACAATAACCAGAAGACTCATATACACTGACACGAACATATCTCCGATTATTATATCAATCCCGATGAGCTGTCTGGCAGCAAATCCCAGAAGATATAACAACATCAGCCATGTTCCGAAGGCATAGATATGTCTGCCTCTTCTGTACTGCCTGTCGTTTTTCATAGACTTTTTTCTTTCGGTTTCACTGCCGTTTATTTCCGTTTCGGCAGTTTCTTCTGTTTCCTTTATTTCAGGAGCTTCTTCCTTTTCAGTTGAAGAAGTATTTTTTCCGGTATCCTCCTGAGCAGTTATCTTTTTTTCTTCATCCATTTAACGACACCTCCGTTTATCTGCCGAGCTTCATAATATATTCAACAAGCGTACAAATGCCGAAGATCACCGGCTGATGAAGAATATATATGAACAGTGAATGTCTTCCGACAAACGCAAGCGGCTTGATATGGCTTTTATAGGTGAATTTTGGGAGCTTTTTCTGAACAGCAAGTCTTCCGAAATATCCTCCTGCAAAAAACAGGAACATCCATGGTAAAAGCGGGAAGAAATCACCTGAGCTGAACCCGTTTCTGATAAATCCGAGCGGATACAGAAAATCTGTCTGATACCATTCAAGCGGAAGCTTCATCTGCCACAGGAACGGGACACTGATAAAGCCCTCGCTGACCGTATATGTCAGTATAAAAAGGATAATATTCACCGGCAGTCCGATCCATACAGGTATTACCTTTGTTATCCTCGAAATCAGTCCGTAAAGCATCATACATACAGACAGCATATGCAAAATGCCGAAGCGTATCGTATTTTCACTGCCCACAGCAAAGAACGTCACAAGTGTTACCAGATATGCAATAAAAAAGAGCCTCGCTCCGCGGTCAATATTTGAATGGCTCAGATTTGAAGAAATACCGGAAATAAAGACAAAGGCTCCGGCAAAATACGGACCGATAGGATACAGTATTTTTATGACATCTATTCCCCAGCTCCAGCCGAAAAAATAGCCGATAGTAAAAAAAGTATGGTAGAATACCATAAATAAAACTGCAAAGCCTCTCAGCTCATCAAGCATATGTATCCTGCCCTTAGGAACGGTTTTCTGTTCCTTCGGTGCAGCGGCAGCATCTGACATAATCATTCCTCCTGTCGAATCTTATATTAAAATTTTTTGTAAAGATTATTAAAAACGCATATATTACAACCTGAATATATGATATAATTATATCAATAAACAACAATTTTATCAAGAAAAAAGAAAGAGGTTTTGAAAAAATGAAGGAATTGATCTCCGGAATCACAAACGAAGTAACTGCAGTTGCTGATGAAAGCAGACTTGCCGTGAATGTAGGCAGCGGAACACTTCGTGTCCTTGCAACCCCTGCCGTTGCTGCACTTATGGAGAAGGCTGCATGTGAGCTTGTACAGCCTTATCTTGCAGAAGGAATAACAACTGTCGGAACAGAGATAAGCATTGAGCATATCAGCGCAAGTCCATGCACAGCACAGATCAGGGCAGTTGCAAAGCTTATCGAAAATGATGACAGGAAATACATCTTTGAGCTTGAAGCCTATGATAATGCAGGTCTTATCGCAAGGGGCAGACATACACGCTTTGCTGTAAAAGCAGAACGCTTTATGGAAAAAACCGAATCCAAGATCAAAACAAAATAACAAGAGCTGAATATTTGCAAAGGAGGCATAAACCCATGGGATTATTTGAAAAAATTGCCAGAGATATTATCAAACAATTCAAGGATGACACTTCTGACAGCAAAAAAGATAATAACAGTTATTATTCCGGATCCCGGCAGGCGAACAACAGTAATACCGGCTGCTCATGGGGAGATATTATGCCCGATGAAGAAAATCAGTTCAGCTTTGACGGCGAATATTATGAGTATTTTGAAAAGATCTACAATGAAGAATTTCCGGAGTACGATATCAAATATGAAAAGCTGACAAACCGGAACGCTACAATTTTTACTTTCATAAAAGATAACGATCCGGTACTGTATGTCGAGCTGCTGTCATCAAAAAGCTCCTCAAAAAAATTCAGAACAGAATGTGCGCAATACGGAATATCATATCTGCGGTTTTACTTTGATAAAGATGGCTGGTGGAATACCAGATCATATGTTATCAATCGCACAAAATTTGCACTCGGTCTCTGAGTCACAAAATATATATCTGCATAAAACAGAAAGAGAACGCTATGCGCCTGCTGAGGGCAAGGCACCGAGCATTGATTGGCTTCGCAGGCAGCCGCTTTGTGCAAGGTCCGGTAGATACCTGAATTTCAGGTATTTGATGATTTCTCTTTCTGTTTTTTTACTGTCTGGGATCATGGAAAAATCAACATTAAAAATAAGGCAGGATAATAATATGTCTTTACTTGAGAAATTATCAGATGAAAAACAATGGAAAAAGTTTTACGAGTACAAAACAAATCTTTGCAGCAACAAACGTGCAGACAAAATACTGAACGATTATATTGATCAGAAACGCTATTTACCCGTCTGCGCACGAATAAATGAAGGAATACCATTTCCGCTGCCGCAGAAAGCTGTTATCAATAAGACAAACTCATCAAAAAAGCGTATCATATATATGTACCCTGAGGATGAAAACACCCTTCTTAAGCTTCTGACATATCTCATGCTAAGAAAATATGATTATTTGTTTTCTGATAATCTGTATTCCTTCCGCCCGGGGAAAACAGCGAAGGATGCTGTCAGAAAACTTGTAAAAAGCAAAAACATCTGCAATATGTACTGCTACAAGGCAGATATCAGTAACTACTTCAACAGCATAGATACTGACCTTTTTCTGCCTCTGTTAAAAAGGACAATTTCAGACGATCAGCAGCTTTACAATTTTCTTGAACCTTTGCTGACAGAACCTGAAGTAATTGATTGCGGAAAAAAATGTCAGGAAAAAAAGGGAATTATGGCTGGCACACCTCTTTCTGCATTTTATGCAAATCTTTTTCTGAATGAACTTGACCATTATTTCTCCGACAGAGAAATTCCTTACGCAAGATACTCTGACGATATTATCGTCTTCGCTGAATCGCAGGAAAAAATAAATGAATATGCCTCAATAATCCGTTCTTTTCTTACCGGATCAGGATTAGCAGTCAACAAAGACAAAGAATTTCTTTCATTACCGGGTGAGGAGAGAACATTTCTCGGTTTTCTTTTTGACGGAAGGGTTATTGATATCGCACCTGTCACTGTAAAAAAATTAAAAAAGAAAATGTACCGCAAAACAAGGGCGCTTTTCAGATGGAGCAGAAAAAACAACCTGAGCGGTGAGAAAGCTGCATCTGCATTTATAAGGATTTTTAACAGCAAGCTCTTTGACAAACCGGAAACACATGAGCTGAGCTGGAGTTTCTGGTTTTTCTCCGTTATTAACACAGACCGCAGTCTTAGAATTATTGATAAATACGCACAGGATTGTCTGAGATATCTGATAAGCGGCAAACGAACAAAAGCAAGGTTCAATGTACGATATGAGCATCTTAAAAAACTCGGATATAAAAGCCTTGTGCATGAATATTACAGCCACTGCAAATCTGAAAATAAATAACTTTGGCTGTCGCATTAATTCAGTGCGACAGCCATGTTTATTTCAGGATATAAAAAAAGCTGCCCTATTGGACAGCTTAATTTGTGTTGGCATCTTCCTATCTTCCCGGGACGTCACCATCCGAGTATTTTCGGCACTATCGAGCTTAACTTCCGTGTTCGGCATGGG
>ONRO01000012.1 GCA_900320235.1 uncultured Eubacteriales bacterium | reverse complement strand
TCAGCAGTTCAGGCTTCAAAAAGCCGGGCGGTGCCGTGAAAAAGCTTTATCAGGCTATAAAAGACGTGAATCATGGGTGCAGCGTCACGCTGCCTCACGCTGCCGCCTGGTTGTAAAAGAGTGAAAAGAGTGCTATAATAGTAAGACAAAGGAAAAAATTACGGGGCTTGCCGGAAATTAAAGGCAGCAGGCTGAAAAATGTCGGAAAAAAGCTCATTTTTAATGCGGAGGACGGCAGTATGGATGTCAGATTAAATGATATTATCGAGATGAAAAAAGCACATCCTTGCGGGATGGATAACAGCAGCAGATTTACCGTTCTCAGAATAGGTATGGATTTCAGACTGCGCTGCTGCGGGTGCGGGCATGAATTTATGATTCCCCGCCGCAAGGCTGAAAAAAATATCAGAAAAATAATCAGAGAACAGCAGTTCTGAAACCTGAACGACAGGGAGAATGTATATGTTTGAAAAACTGGAGATATTTGACAATAAATATGATGAACTTTCTGCGAGACTTTGCGATCCTGATGTTGCTTCTTCAGCAGAAAAATATACGCAGACAATGAAGGAGCTTCGTGATATTGAGGGGGTTGCACTAAAATACAGGGAATACAAAAAGTGTTTATCTGAACTTGAAGATGCCAGACAGATGCAAAGGGAAGAAAAGGACAGCGAGCTTTCTGCAATGATAAATGAAGAAATTGCAGAGCTTGAGGAGAGTCTTTCACAGGTCACAGAACAGCTAAAGCTTCTTCTTGTGCCGAAGGATCCGAATGATGACCGTAATGTAATTGTCGAGATCAGAGGAGGAGCAGGCGGCGAGGAGGCTGCGCTTTTTGCGGCAGTGCTGTATCGTATGTATTCGATGTATGCGGTGAAAAAAGGCTGGAACAGTGAAATACTCGGAGCAAATGAAACTGAGCTTGGCGGTTTCAAGGAAGTAAGCTTTATGGTAAACGGAAACGGTGCATATTCAAGGCTGAAATTTGAAAGCGGTGTACACCGTGTTCAAAGAGTTCCTGATACTGAAACACAGGGAAGGATACATACCTCTACTGTGACAGTAGCTGTACTTCCTGAAGCTGATGATGTAGAGGTCAGTATTGACCCGACAGATCTTAAAATAGATACATTCCGCTCAAGCGGTGCCGGAGGTCAGCATATCAATAAGACTGAATCTGCAATAAGGATAACCCATCTGCCGACAGGGCTTGTAGTTGAATGTCAGGACGAAAGAAGCCAGTATAAAAATAAGGACAAGGCAATGAAGGTTCTCAGATCAAGACTGCTTGATGCTGAAAGAGAAAAACAACAGGGTCAGCTGGCACAGGAAAGACGCTCACAGGTCGGTACGGGCGACCGCAGCGAAAGGATCAGGACATATAATTATCCTCAGGGCAGGGTGACTGACCACAGAATAGGACTTACGCTTTACAGGATAGATGATATCCTTGATGGTGATCTGGACGAAATAATAGATGCGCTTACCGCTGCGGACAGAGCAGAGAAAATGAAGGAAGAACAGTCAATAGATTAAGAATAGGAGAGCATAAATATGAAACACAGCAGTTTTACAGGTACAAAACGTGCGATAGTAAGAGTTATAATAGCATTTTTTTGCTTAAGTGTTGCTGTCTATCAGGTATATCAGGGATGCAGAATGTTACAGGAAAGCGATAATACCGTTCCTTATGTTACTTCAGCGAATTATGATGATCTGAAGGAGGGGGATATTATCCGCGGAGAGATAAGTGATATTCTGACGATGTTCTACGCAGACAAGGAAACCGGGGAAACTCCGACAAATGTATATTTTTCTCTGTCGGATACAGGACATTTCATGGCATTCCGTACACTTCCGAATTCCACAATGGACCTGAAGCTTTCAAATCTGTTGACAAATAAGGGAGATCCGGTTATGTTCAAGGGTAAGGTGAAGAAAATGACCGATTCATATTATGAATTCCTGAAAAGAGAACTATGGGTAAGAAGAATTCAGAAGAAAATAGATTTTGACCTTCCGGCAAAGGAAGCCCTTCCAGGACTTTATATTGATGCCGCAGAATATGATGCGGCTTACAGTCAGAAGGTGATTATAGTAACTTTTGTCGGTGCAGGACTGATGGTGATTCTTGCGGGACTGTTTCTTGCAAAGCTGTTCAAGAATGCATATATTTCCATAGCTGCCGAAAAGGGTAAATATCATGCCGAAATGAAGGTCACAAAGGATGATCTGAAATTTGAAATGGAAGGCAACTATGAGGGAAATGAAAAATACGGCGAAGAATTCTTTGTAAATACAGAATATAATATCCGGGAATACGGAGTGAATAAGAATGAAAGTAAGGCGGATAAAAGACAGCTGCCTTCTGCAAAGGATGACCCTGCGCTTAACAGGGATGAAAACGATCAGCCGCTATTTTATACCGATTCAAAGGTCAACGATGAGGGCAATTTCTATGTTGACAGTAAAAGGGAATCCGGCTCGACCTTCGATGATGACAGCCTGACTAAAAAGTATTGAGGAAAGATAATGATGAAAACATTGCTACTGAGCGAGGAACAGACAGAACAGGCAGCTGAGATAATAAAACGCGGCGGTCTTGTTGCAATGCCGACAGAAACAGTTTACGGACTTGCAGCAGATGCTTTCAACGGAAAAGCAGTTGCAGATATTTTCAGGGCAAAGGGCAGACCAATGGATAATCCCCTGATAGTACATATTTCCGATATTTCACAAATTTTCGGGATAGTAAGGGAATTCCCGGAAAAGGCAAGGCTTCTTGCAGAAAAATTCTGGCCCGGACCGCTTACAATAATACTGCCGAAAGCTTGTGCTGTACCTGATGAGGTCAGCGCAGGACTTGATACTGTTGCGGTGCGTTTCCCGTCGCACCCTGCCGCGCAAAGGCTGATATCGGCTTCATGTCCGCTTGCAGCACCGTCTGCAAATCTATCCGGCAGCCCCAGCCCTACAAGTGCTGAGCATGTGATGAAGGATATGAACGGGAGGATAGATGCTGTGATAGACGGCGGTGTCTGCGATGTGGGAGTTGAGTCAACTGTAATTACTCTTGCCGGTGATGTTCCGAGGATCCTTCGCCCGGGCGGAATCACAGCAGAACAGATAGAAGAAGTTATCGGCAGTGTGGAAATAGACAGGGCTGTGACTGAACCGCTTGAAGAAGGTCAGACAGCGGCAAGCCC
>ONRO01000276.1 GCA_900320235.1 uncultured Eubacteriales bacterium | reverse complement strand
ATTATTGAAATATCTACTGGCACTATTACAGCCGCAAATGCAGGACACGAATATCCCATCATCAAAAAGGCAAACGGCGATTTTGAGCTGTTCAAGGACAAGCATGGTTTCGTAATAGGCGGAATGGCAGGACTGAAATACAAGGAATATACCATTGATATGAAGCCCGGCTCAAAGCTTTTCCTATATACCGACGGTGTACCCGAGGCGACAGATAGTGAAAATCAGCTTTTCGGAACCGAAAGAATGATGGATGCCCTGAACGAAAACCCGGACGGTTCGCCGCAGGAGATATTAAAGACCGTGAGAAACTCTGTGGATGCTTTCGTTAAGGATGCAGAGCAGTTTGACGATCTGACTATGCTTTGTTTTGAATTTAAAGAGAAGGATAAATGATTATGTTTGAATTAAAAAGAGATGAAGAAAGAATCGTACTGGATCGTTCAGGAGTAGATACGATCTCAGACAAAATCGTTGAAAAACTGAAAAAATACGGAGTCGGAAAGCAGGATATCATAAGGGTACGCCTGACAATCGAGGAGCAACCGCTGAAAGTATCAGAGCACTATAAGGAGAAAACAACCGTTACCCTTCGTATGGGTAAACGATTTGCTACACCTTACGTCTATATAAGCTACGAGGGAGAGAAATTTGATCCCACTTCTCAGGAAGATGAAATTGAAATTCTTTTTTCCAATCTTGGTATGACTCCGCAATGGAGTTATCGTCATAATCTGAACACCCTGTATTTTAAATCACCTTATCAGACACCTAAAAGTGAGGTTTACCTTATTACGGCTGTTATTGCAGCAATTTTAATCGGACTTCTGCGAGGGATAATTCCGGCGGAAGCAATAAATGCAGTTTCAGATTATGCGCTTACGCCTGTTTCTGATGCATTTATGAATGTGCTTGGTGCTTTTGTAAGGTTTATGATCTTCTTTTCGGTGATTTCAGGTATCTGTTCTATTGAATCCATCTCTGATTTCAGCAAGATAGGCAAGCATGTTACAAGCCGTATGATACTTCGTACATTTGTCGGAACAGGATTAAGCCTGATTATTTCACTCCCTTTTCATCAGTTCGGAACGGGAGAAATAAAGGAAAATACATCACAGATAGGAAAAATCATAGAACTGGTCTTTTCAGTTTTTCCGAAGGATCTGATCACACCATTTATAGAAGGCAATACCCTGCAGATAATTTTTTTAGCTGTAATGATAGGAAGTGTAATGCTTGTATTAGGTGAAAAGATCGTTGCTGTCAGAAAGCTGATAAACGATCTGTCTGCTTTGTTTTCCGACATAATCAGTATAATTTGCAAGCTTCTTCCTCTTTATATTTTTACATCATTATTACTGTTGATATGGAAAAACGGAGGCGAATTATTCATTCAGCTATGGAAACCTATTGTTATTTGCATTATAATCTGCTGTTTGTATCTGACAGTAAAGATTATTTATGTTTGCGTGAGATTCAAAATAAGTCCGGTACTTTTCCTGTCAACGATAAAAAGTACGGTTTTACTTGGTCTTGTTACTGCATCATCTTCGGCAACTCTTAATGACGTATTAATGACAAATGAAAACAAGCTCGGCATTTCTCCCAAACTGAATCGTATCGGTGTTCCCTTTGCAAATTTGCTGATACGCTCAGTAGCAGGTGTTTCGTTAGTTGTAATCGTATATTATATGGCGGAATACTATTCTGTTCCGGTTAATATAGGCTGGTTTATAACCGCATGGTTGATGTGTTCGGTTCTGAGTATCGCTGCTCCGCCTGTATCGGGAGGAATGCTTGTAGTAACGAGTATGCTGATGATGCAGCTCGGTATTCCTGTTGACGGACTTGCAGTTGCCGGATTACTTGGCATTATTACGGACTTCATTTGTACAGCAACAATAACAGGATTGATGCATTGTGAACTCCTGATAGATGCGGACAATCTGAAAATGCTTGATAAAAGCAAGCTTGCTTCATTAAGAAAAAAAGGGTGATAATATGACAGAGAAAAAATTATTCAGTTTCAAGGTCAATGCGGATGTTAATGAATTGCAGCGTGTTCTGAGCTATGTGGAGGAATGTATCGGGGAGATGGATTGTCCTGCGAAGTCAATGATGCAGATAAATGTTGCAGTCGAAGAAATATTTGTAAATATCGCTCATTATGCATATTCCGGAGAAATCGGGGAGGCTGTTATAGAAGTAGAAATAACTGACGAACCGAAAGCGGTGACAATAACCTTTATAGACAGCGGTGTAATGTATGATCCTCTTGCAAAGCCTGACCCCGATGTGACACTTCTGGCAAAGGACAGACAGATCGGCGGTCTTGGGATTTTTATGACCAAAAAGTTTATGGATGAACTTTCTTATGAATACCGTGACGGACACAATGTGTTTGCAATGAAAAAGAATCTTTGATCTGATAAAAAACAATTACATATTTCATCTGTTTTGATAAAATAGTCCCGGACATGTTCCCACCGAACGCCGACATTCATATCAAGGTATCGTGCTATGTTGTGGAAGTGGTTTGAATGTGAGAAAAAAGGATTAAATAGCAGCAGAAAAAAGCAGATTATTTCATGCTCAGGGGTAAGACCGCTGGTGCAAATGACACTCTCTGTCTGGAATCTGATGATTTCCAGCTCGGAGCGTTCATATTTTTCCTCTCAGAACACCTTTGATTTACATTCCGACCATATTGTCTTCCGCACTCGCCGCGATGGGAACAATTGTGAACAGACTGAATACCATGATCAATGATAACAGTATGCTAACGTTTTTTGATTTTTTAAATCATATGAATTCCTCCTTACAAATTTGATTAAGGCAACGCCGCATAACTCACGGTGCCCGCCCTGAAATCCGCATTGAATCATGCGGTGTTGCCTTAAACGTATAACACTGCTTCATTCGGTTATGCCGCTGACCGCGTATTTGAAAATACCGGGTATTGTTTTACAGCCAGATAAATAAAACAGATTGTTACCAAAACACAAAAAGCACAGGCGCAGTGATATACACTACTTCTGTGCTGGTTTTATCGTATAGGGTGCAAAAAGGGCGCAAGTTAAGCCATGCTTGCTAAGAGCATATCCTCACCCTCTTTTTCGGTCAAGATGTATTTTTAACTATTTTTTATTATAAATTCAGACAAATTTCAAGGGGCTATTCCGCCGGCACGCCGGCGGGGGAAGTGTAAAATTATTCTGGGAGTTTTCAGGCAGAAAGAATATCAGCAGTTCAGGTTCAAAAAAGCCGGGCTGTGCCGGGGTAAAACTTTTTCAGACTTACTAAGCTGTGAATCGCGACACCGGCGGCACGCCGGCCGGTATGATATACAAAAAAACTGCAAATTTTGTAGTTTGATACGGACAAGTTTTCACGATATCTATGTACAGCCGGTTGAAGCGCTGAAAGAAAATGCCGTATGAATCATTATGCACCTGAAGCTTTCGACAACTATCTGCTTGTCGTTATCAATTACGATAACGACAGCAGGAGACAAGAATGCCTGATCGAAAAATCAAGTACTTGAAATCGCATTATATATTAATATCTGTCAAATAAGCATATTAAACAAAACAAGCCTATCCAGATTGTATTATGGGATTGGCTTGTTTTATTTTCTTTCCGTTTTTTGTTTCCATGATGTCCCGGCATCTGGTGCGGGATTATCGGGCGGTGAAATTATTCGGGTTAAATTTATCATGCCGGCGGTGTGCAGGTGTTTCTGAACATACGGACAGACATGAACATAATAAAAGCGAAGCGCCCTGCACAGATAATACCGTGCAGAGCGCATTTTT